>VBLA01000580.1:1652-2018 GCA_005879245.1 Deltaproteobacteria bacterium | reverse complement strand
CGGACAGGACCTCGAGATCTTCGCCACCCTCATGCGGGGGCCGGTGCGCGGCGTGGTGGACACGCAGGTCGAGGCGGCCTTCCTCGGCCACGGCTTCCAGGTCGGGCTGAGCGTGCTGCTCGAGCGGGCGCTCAAGGTACGCATCCGGAAGGATCAGACCTACACCGACTGGACGCGCCGCCCCCTCCGGCCCGAGCAGCTTGCGTACGCGGGCGACGACGTCCTGCACCTTCTCCCGTTGCACGACGCGCTCCGGGCAGAGCTCGCGCGGCGTGAGCGCGCGGCGTGGGTGGAGGAGGAGCTGCGGGGTTTGGAGGACCCGGCCCGCTTCGCCGACATGCCACCCGAGGAGTGCTACACGACGGT
>VBLA01000580.1:0-1506 GCA_005879245.1 Deltaproteobacteria bacterium | reverse complement strand
CCCGGAGGAGCGCTGGCCGGAGCCTCCCCCGCGGCTGCGGCGTCGGCCGCCACCGCCCGGGCTCACGGCCCTGCTTCGCGCGGCCGTCCAGGCGGTCGCGGAGCGCGAGGACATCGCCTCCGAGGCGATCGCGACGACCCGTGACATCGAGGCGCTCGTCGGTCACGCCCCGAGCGACCGGGAGCCGACCGACCTGCCCATCCTGACCGGCTGGCGCCGCACGCTGGTGGGCGACATGCTGCTCGCAATCGCACGCGGCGAGCTCGCCATCCGCTACGACCCCAAGCGGCGAGAGGTCATCGGCGAGCGCCGCGACTAGCCGGCTCCCGGGAACACGCGCACGATCACGGTCTTGCCTTCTCGCACCCGTTCGGGGTTGGGTCGGAAGAAGCCGAGCCAGGCGATCCAGTACTTGCGGTCGTACTCGGGAGCCATGCGGGCCGCGACGGCCGGGTCGCGGATGAGCTCCGCGCGCCCCTCGAAGTGGGGCCCATCCCGCCGCCCGACCCAGACGAGCAGGGGGCTTCCGCGCGCGATCCGCCGGGCCTTGTGACTCTCGGGGCCGGTGGTGAAGTAGATCGCCTCGCCATCGAACATGAACCAGACCGGGACGACGGCGCTCGGCATCCCATCCTTCCGCCGCGTCCCGACGTAGATCTGCTTGGCGCTGCGGAGGGCGTCGTCGGCCTCCGGTGCGAAGCTGGACCCGGCCACGGCGACCGCGGCCAGGACGAGGAGGGCGGGGATCTGGAGGGCGAGCGCCGGGATCGTCATCGCCCGGCCCGGCTAGCGCATTGCGATCCTCCCGTCCAGGCTTGGTCGCGAGAGGTGAACGGCTCGACGCTCCGTGATATGGACGTGTCGATCGTGACGACTCCCAGGCGGGGTGCGAGGAGGGGGCGGGGGAAATCCACCCGCGTGCGCGCCGCAGAAGCAGCCGCCCCAGCCGCAGCGGAGTCGTCGCTCGACACGTTCCTGGCAGAGCCCGCGCCCGCCGTCGAACCCCCCGTTTCCGAGCCCCTGCCTCCCATGACGGCGCCCGAGCTCCGCTTTGCCGCGAGGGTCCCCCCGCCGGAGCCTGCCAGACCCCTGCCGACCACCCGGCGGGTGATCTTCTTCGACGTCGAGAACACGAGCCGGGCCGAGCACATCGAGCGGGTGCTGACCCACCTCGGCCTCGACTGGAGCACGCGCGCGACCGAGCTGGTGGCCGTGGGCAACTGGCGCGTCATCGGACATGACACGGCGCGTCTCCTTGCCCGGCGCGGTGCGGAGCTCGTACACAGCGCGCCGTCGGTCGGCGTTCGCGACTGGAGCGATCTCCGGATCGCGGTCGCGGCTGGCGTCTGGCTGGCGGGAGCGCGACCCGGCGACGCGATGGAGATCGTCACCGACGACCAGGCATTCGATGCGGTCGGCGATGTGGCGGCGAGCCTCGGCGTGCTGTTCCGCCGGCTCTCCTACCGTGCCCTTCTCGGTGTCGTCGCCGAGGAGGCTCCCGAGGAG
>VBLA01000095.1 GCA_005879245.1 Deltaproteobacteria bacterium | reverse complement strand
GTCGCGCGCCAGCGCCCGATGCTGGAAGCCGTCGTCGAGCACGACCGCCTCGAGGGCGTACTGCTCGCAGGCGAACGCGGCGGCCTCGGCGCGTCGTTCCCCGCTGACGACGACGCCTGGAAAGCGGCGGGCGAGCATGACCGCCTCGTCGCCGCCGTCGGCGGCAGTGACCAGCGGGTATCCGTGCTCGCCGACCACGACGACCCCGCGGCGGCGCTTCCGGTAGCCACGCGCGACGATCCCGACGCGCCACCCGCGCGCCGCGAGCCGCCCGGCGAGCCAGAGCACGGTCGGGGTCTTCCCCGTCCCGCCGACCGTGATGTTGCCGACACTCAGGACCCGGGCGGGGACCCGCCGTGTGCGGAGCCACCCCGCATCGTAGAGACGATTCCGGATCGTCACCACCGCCGCGTACGCGGCGGCCGCCGGGACGAGCGCTCCGCGGAGGGCGCGCGCTCCTGGCGTCGCCGCCTTCCAGGTGCGCCGGGCCACCGCCTCGAGCGTGCCCGCCATCATGCGGAGTCGGGGTCGGCGTCGGCAAAGGCGGCCGAGGTGAGGCGGGCCGCGATCACCTTCACGTGCCGCTCGATCGCACCTCGACCGCTCTCGACGAGCACGCGGGCCCGGCGACCCATGTCGATCGCCCGACGGGGCTCGTTGAGGAGTCCGGCGAGCGCCCAGGCGAGGCTGTCCGTGGAGCTGACGCGCAGCGCCCCGCCGCCCGCGATGAGTCGCTCGACCACGTCGCGCGTGTTCGCCGTATGGGGTCCCACCAGCACAGGACATCCCGCCCGCGCCGGCTCGATCACGTTGTGCCCACCCGCCGCGACCAGGCTCCCGCCCACGAAAGCCGCCACGGCCAGGGGATAGCAGTGGGCCAGCGGCCCCACGACGTCGAGCAGCACGACCCCGGGGGATGGCAGCTCCCGACCATCATCGGGCGTCAGCGCCGTGTACCGCGTGAGCGGAAGGCCGGCTGCCTCGACCTTCGCCGCCACCGCCTCGAGGCGCTCGGGATGTCGGGGGGCCAGCAGCAGCATGAGCTCGGGGTGCCCGGGTACGACGCGGCGATAGGCTTCGAGCACGGCTTCGTCTTCGCCGGCGTGTGTACTGCCGGCGACGAAGAAGCGGCGGCTGAGTCCGCCGAGGCGCGCCGTGAGGCGCGTGATCTCGACGGGCGGCTCGGCCCCGGTCCCCTCGAACTTGAGGCTTCCCGTCACCGCCACCCGGCGCGGGTCGGCGCCCAGGGCGATGATGCGCTGCGCATCCTCGTCCGTCTGCATGCAGCAGGTGACTTCCGCCAGTGCCGGCCGGTAGAGCGGGCGAAGCCAGCGCGCGCGCCGCATCGTTTTCTCGCTCACTCGTCCGCTCACGAGGAACGTGGGCACACCCTTCGCACGGAGTGCGCTGAGGAGCGTCGGCCAGATCTCGGTCTCCGTGAACAGGAACGCTTCCAGGTGGAGCCGCTCGAGGAGCCGGCGGACTGGACGGGGTGCGTCGAACGGGAAGAGAAAGCTCAGGTGAGGTTCGGGCATCTCGCGCGCGAGGCTGAGGCCAGTGCGGGTGAGCGTGGTGACAACGTAGAGACGTTCGGGAAACCGTTCGCGCGGGTGGCGGAGGAGTCCGCGGGCGGCCACCAGCTCACCGACGGACGCTGCATGCAACGGGACCGCCCTCCCGCTCGCCGCGCTTGCCAGCCCGACGCTGTCGAGGCGGCCCAGCCGCTCAGCCAGACCCTTCCATCGCGACGGGGCGCCGGGGAGGCGAGCCGCGACGGCAGCGGCGCTCGCGGTCATCGTCATCGTGCCGCGGTATACCCCCCGGGCCAGCGCCTCGATCATTCCGGCAGTGCTCCCACCGCGGCCGCGGCCGTGGCGTTCACCCGGGCGAGCGCGGTCTCGATCGCCGCGCGTGCGTCAGCCAGTCCCGTCTCGGCCCTCCGAGGCAGGAAGAGCGGCTCGCTCACGACGATGGCCACCCGGGCGAAAGGCCACGGCACCTGCAGCCGGTCCCAGCTACCCAGCCGGCGGACGGGTCGCGCGGCCACCCCGAAGGCGAACACGGGCAGCCCCGTGGCGCGAGCGAGCTGCACGACACCGTCCTTCGCGCGGTGACGCGGGCCGCGCGGACCGTCGGGGACGATCGCGATATCCTCACCACGCGCGCGCGCCTCGAGAAGCCCGCGGAGACCTCCGAGCCAGCCGCGCGTGGAAGAGCCGCGCACCGCCCCGACCCCGAACCGGCCCATCGTCCGCGCCGCGATCTCGGCGTCCCGGTGCCAGCTGAGCATGACGTTCACGCGTCCCGGCCAGCCGAGGCGCGTCGGCATGAGCGGCATGAGCGCGATCGCGTCGTGCCAGAAGGCGACGATCATCCGTTCGCCCCGCGCGTGCCGGCCGAACATGTCGGCCGGGTCGATGTAGCACAGGCGCAGCGTCGGGTAGATGAGCCGGAGCGCGGTCGCGATCAGCCAGCCGGCGAAAGCGACCCAGACTCGCGTCCACCAGTGCCAGCGCCGTCTGAATGGTTCCCCGCCGGGGCGCGGGCGCGATCGACGACGCTCGCGGACGGCGCCATCGGGAAACGCGCTGACGCTGATCGACGTCCGATTTTGCCCTCGCGTGACCTCCATCGCTCACGGCGCGACTTGGCGGACCGGCCGGGGGCGCGGCGCGAGCGTTACCGGGGCGCCGAGGGGGGCGTCCAGGTCCCGGAACTGCAGCTCGTACAGCTTCCGATACTCGGCGCCACGCGCCAGCAGCTCCTCGTGCGTTCCGCTCTCGGCGATTTCCCCATGCACGAGGACGACGATGCGGTCGGCGCGCCGCACGGTCGAGAGCCGGTGCGCCACCACCAGGGTCGTTCGGTTTGCCATCAGCCGCTCGAGTGCCTCCTGCACCAGCCCCTCGGATTCCGTGTCGAGGGCAGAGGTCGCCTCGTCGAGGATCAGGATGGGGGCGTTCTTGAGCAGCGCGCGCGCGATCGCGAGCCGCTGCCGCTGGCCGCCCGAGAGCCGCACCCCCAGGTCGCCGATGTGCGTCTCGTAGCCACGCGGCAGTTCCGAGATGAAGTCGTGGGCGTTGGCCGCCCGGGCCGCGGCGACGACCTCTTCCATCGGGCGACTCGGCTCGCCATAGGCGATGTTGTTCCGGACGCTGTCGTTGAAGAGGAAGGTGAACTGCGTCACGACCGCAATGTGCGAGCGGAGACTTGCCAGCGTGATCCCCCGGATGTCGACGCCGTCGATCGTGATGCGCCCCTCGGTGGCGTCGTAGAAGCGGGGGATCAAGTCGGCGAGCGTGCTCTTGCCGCCGCCGCTGATGCCGACCAGCGCCACCACCTGGCCGACCGGAATACGGAGGTTCACCCCGCGCAGCACCGGCTCGCCCGGCTCGTAGGCGAAGCTGACGTCGTGAAACTCGATCGCCTGGTCGACGCCCGTGAGCGTGTAGTTGGTGCGCACCAGCTTCTTGAAGGGCTCGTAGAGGAGGAAGAGCGTGATGACGAAGCCGACGAAGGCGCCCTGCGTGCGCGTCCCGTTGATGACGCTCGAGCCGGCGAGCCAGATGATGCCCGCGACGGCGATGCCGGCGAGAACCTCGGTGATGGGCAAGGAGCGGATGACGCTCGCCCGCAGCACGATGTGGAAGAGCCGCTCGTTGTGCTCGTTGAAGCGCTGCTCCTCGTACCGCTCCTGACCAAACGCCTTCACGACGCGATTGCCCTGCGCGTTCTCGTGCAGGAGCGCGTTCAGGCGCCCGATCGCCTCCTGCTGTCGCCGGCTCGTCTGTCGGAGCTGCCACGAGAAGTAGCGGATGGGGAGCGCCGCCACCGGGAAGAGACAGACGGCGAGGAGGGCCAGCACCCAGTCCATGTAGATGGCGACGGCAACCAGGCCGAGGAGCCGTGTGATGTCCTGGAAGAGCGACGTGAGTGCATCGGTCACCGTCGCCCGGACGAGCGTCACGTCCGCCATGACGCGCGAGACGATCTGTCCGGCTCGCCGACGGTTGAAGAAGGCGAGATCGAGACGCTGGAGGTGGGCCGTCAGCTGGTTGCGCAGATCGGTCACCACTCGCTGGCCGATCCAGTCGGTCAGGTACCCCGCGCCGAAATCGAGGCCACCACGCAGGACCGCCGCCAGCAGCACGAAGGCCACGGCGAAGGGCAGCGCGCCCGAGTGGTGCTGCGTGAAGACCTGGTCGAATGTGAACTTGGCGAGGAACGGGATCGCGCTCTCCGTGGCACTGAAGGCAAGCATGCAGGCCACTGCGACCGCGCCATGTGGCCAGACGTACGGCCGGAGGTACGCGAGGAGCCGGCGGTAGTGCTTCATGGCACGCCCCGCAAGATCTCGAGGGCGATCGCCGCGGCGCGGCCGGCGGCCCCGCCACGGCCGAGGCGACGGCGAACCTCGCGCAGGGCCACGATGATCTCGGCGTGGCGGGCAGGATCGTCGAGGATGGCCCGTGCGGCGGCGACAATGCCGGCGCCGCTCGCCCGCCCCTGGAGCAGCTCCGGCACCACCTCGCGGCCGGCCACGATGTTCGGCATGCCGATGTTGCGCACACCGCGCACGAGGAGGCGCGCGAGCGCACCCGTCAGGCGGGAGACGCGGTAGGTGATCACCATCGGACACTCGAGCAGCGCACATTCCAGCGTCGCGGTGCCGGAGCTCACGAGCGCGAGTTCGGCGGCCGCGATGAGATTGTAGGTGTCACCTTCGATGACCGGCACCTCGAGACCGGCAGCCCGGATGCGCGCTTCGACCGGTTCGCGCGGAACAGTGTGAGCCAGCGCGAGGGGAAACTGGTAGCGTTCGCCCGAGGCGGCAAACAGCCGCACCGCATCGAGGAAAACCGGCAGGAGACGATCGATCTCGCTCCGTCGGCTGCCCGGGAGGAGGACGATCGTCCGTCGGGCGGCGTCGAGCCCGTGCAGGCGCAAGGTGTCCGCTCGGCCGCGGGTCACCCGCACGCAGTCGAGCAGTGGATGCCCGACGAACTCGACCCCGGGGAGGCGTACCGCATACAGCGCCGGCTCGAAGGGGAACACGACCGCGAGACGGTCCACGCGTCGGGCGACCTTGCGCACGCGGCCGCGGCGCCACGCCCAGACCTGCGGACCGATGTAGTACAGCACCGGCACGCCTGCCCGCTTGGCCCGCCGCGCCAGCCGGAGATTGAACTCAGGAAAGTCGATCAGCACGCAGAGATCCGGAGGATTCTGTCGGATACGGCGGGAGAGTTCGCGGTATGCGCGCACGAGGGCGCGCAGACGCCCTGCCCCCTCGAGCAAACCGACGGTTGCCACCTCGGCCGCATCGGCCACGGTCTCCATGCCCGCCTCGCGCAGCCGCTGGCCCCCGATGCCGAACACCTCGAGGTCGGGGAGCTGCGCGCGCAACGCGAGGAGCAGATCCGCTCCGTGTAGATCGCCCGACGCTTCCCCGGCCACCAGACAGAGGCGGTGCGGGCGCGACATGGCCCAGGGTGACGCCGCCGTGCTGGGATCGCGAGCCGGGCGCATCACCGGCGCGCCGCCTGGACCGTCTGTACCTCCGTCTCCAGGCTCTCGAGAATGAGGTGCGCGACCTCGAGTGCCCGCAGGCCGTCCCAGCCACTCACCGGCGGGCGCTCGCGCTCCCGCACGGCGCGGAGGAAGGCATCGATCTCGCTCTCGAGCGGATCGACGTCGGGCACGTCGTGCTCCTCCACGCTGAGCGACGGCTGGCCGTCGGGTCCCATCTCCCGCCGGCAGATGAGGACTCGGCGCTCCCCGAAGTCGACCGACAGGTAGGCGTCCTCCTGGAAGATGCGGAGCTTCCGCTCGCGCTTGAGCGACACGCGGCTGGCCGTCACGTTGGCGATGCAGCCGTTCGCGAAGCGGAGCCGCGCGTTGGCGATGTCGACCGACGGCGTGAGGACGGGGACACCCACCGCCTCGATGGAGCGGACGGACGAGGTGGTCATGCTGAGAATCAGGTCGAGCACGACGTCGACGTCGGTTCCCCGCTCGGTGAAGGGTGCGAGGCGATGGCACTCGATGAAGCGCGGGCGCGCGACGATGCCCTCGAGGACCCGGATGGCGGGATTGAAGCGCTCGAGGTGCCCCACCTGCAGCACGCGTCCGCGCCGCGCGGCGAGCTCGACCAGCGCCTTCCCTTCTGCCAGCGTCGTCGTGAGTGGCTTCTCCACCAGCACGTCGATCCCCGCCTCGAGCAGGTCGCGGGACACGGCGTGGTGGTGCTGGGTCGGCACCGCCACGCTCGCGCAGTCGATGCGCCCGATGAGCGCGCGGTGGTCGGTCAGCGCCTCGGCGCCGAGCGTGCCCGCGACCTCCCGGGCCCGCGCCGCATCCACGTCGGCCACGGCGACCAGCGTGGCGCCCGGATGGGTCGCGTATTTCTCGGCGTGGAAGCGGCCCAGATAGCCAACCCCCACCACGGCGGCCCGGAGCCGGTTCACGGGCGGGGCCCCGCCATACACTCGCCCGGATCGACGGCGACGATCGCGATCTCGTGGGCGTCGGCGAGAGCGATCATCTCGGCCCGGTCGAGGGTGATCGTGCGCCCCGCTTCCATCGCCAGCGCGCGCCCGCGCACCTCGGCGAGGGCGCGGATCGTCCCCGGCCCGACGGCGGGGAGGTCGAAGCGGGTGTCCTGGGTGGGCTTGCACACCTTGACCAGCACGACATCGCCGTTGGCCAGTTGCCCCGCTCGCCAGATCGTCGCGTCCGTGCCCTCGATCCCCTCGACGGCGATCACGGCGCCGCTCCGAACCACGACGCTCTGGCCGATGTCGAACTGCCCGATCACCTTGGCGGCCCGGAAGCCGAAGCGGATGTCGTTCCACTCCGCCTCGGTCGGGGCGCGGGAACCGAGGACACCCGCCGCCGGCACGATCTCCTGCAGATACAGCGTCGATGCCACGACGGCGATCCCCTCCGCCTCGAGCTCGGCCGCCACCGCCCGCAGGACGATATCGTCGCGCAGCTGCCCGCAGCGCGCGAACATTGCAACGGCGCGGGCATCGGGTCGGAGCTCCCGGAAGAGGCGTGGTTTGGCGATTCCCCCGACCATCACGGTGCGACGGACCCCAGCCTCCTTCAGCGCCGTGATGATCGTGCCGAGCTCGCCCGGGTAGACCCAGGTGATGCCGACCACCACCCGCTCGAGCTCCGGGTCGGTCTCATCGCGGTGCGCGACGGCGATGACCTCGACGCCCCGGCGCCGCGCCGTCTCCGCGAAGAGCACCGGGAACCGTCCGCTGCCTGCGATCAGCCCAATCCGCTCCACACCACTCCTCTTATTAACGGCAGACCCCGCGCCGCGAGGCGCCGAGAAAGTCGACCAGTCGTCTCACCTCGGGTACCTGCCCCAGCGTCTGGCGGGCGACCTCGATGGCCGGTCGCCGAGGACCGCCTCCCTGGAATAGCAACCGATAGGCCCGCTTGATCGCGCTGATGGTCGCGGGTGCAAAGCCTCGGCGGCGGAGTCCGAGCAGGTTGAGTCCGTGCAGTCGGGCGCGATCACCCGCCACCGTGCAGAAG
This sequence comes from Deltaproteobacteria bacterium, assembly GCA_005879245.1. Classification (GTDB taxonomy): domain Bacteria; phylum Desulfobacterota; class Binatia; order DP-6; family DP-6; genus DP-23. The sequence goes on along the minus strand of VBLA01000095.1, from coordinate 1,893 downwards.
GGCGGTGCGTCCATGGAGACCATGGCGCCTGCCGCGCACAGCGCCGACTCACCGATCCGCACGTACTGATGCACCCCGGCCAGTCCGCCCACGATCGCAAAGTCACCCACCTCGACGTGGCCGCCGAGCGCCGCTCCGTTGGCGAGCACCACGTGGTCGCCCACCCGGCAGTCATGTGCGACGTGCGACGAGACCATGAAGAGGCAACCGTTGCCGATGCGGGTCGTCATGCCCCCGGCCGCGGTGCCCGGGTTCAGGGAGGCGAACTCCCGAACGATATTGTCGTCGCCGAACGTGAGGATGCTCGCCTCGCCCCGGAACTTCAGGTCCTGCGGCGCGGCGCCGACGCTCGCGAACTGAAAGATCCGATTGCGCGCGCCGAGCGTCGTCCGACCTTCCACCACGGCGTGCGGGCCGATCCAGGAGCCGCGGCCGATGCGCACGTGGGGCCCGATGACGGCGTAGGCGTCGACCTTGACGCCGTCGTCCAGCTCGGCGCCCCGCGCGACCGCGGCCGTCGGGTGGATGCGCGCTCCGGCCGGCGTCGCGGCGAACACCACCTCGGCGACGATCGTCTCGCCCGCGGTCGCCATCCCGCGGAGGCGCCACGGCGGCCCTCCGTCCATCGCCACCACCTCGAGGCGGAGCGCGTCGCCGGGCAGGACCGGCCGGCGGAAGCGAGCCTTCTCCACGGCCACGATGCGGAGCTCCTCCCCCTCCCCGTCCGCCACGAGCGCGCTGGCCAGCTGCGCCAGGGCCTCGCACAGCACGACGCCGGGCAGGACGGGCGCCCCGGGGAAGTGGCCGGCGAAATAGGGCTCGTTGGCGCTCACGACCTTCACGCCGACGGCGCGCACGCCCGGCTCCACCTCGAGCACGCGATCGACGAGCTCGTAGGGAAAGCCCGAGGCGACCGCGGGTGACGTCGGATGCGGAGCGATGGGTCCCTACTCCTTGTCCTTGTCGCCGCCGCGCTTGGCGGCGTGGTCCTTGTGCGGCGAGGTGTTGTGGATCTTCACGATCTCGTCGGTCACATCGACTGCCTTGTCGTTGTAGAGCAGCGTCCCGCTCGAGGCCTCGAGGACGAGTGAGTACCCGTGCTGTTGCCCGTAGTCGCGGACGATGCCGTAGAGCTCCTCCACGATGCTGGAGGTGAGCTCGGCGTCGGTGCGCTTCAGGTCGCGCTGGAAGTCTTCGTACTTGCGTTTGAACTCGAGGCTCCGGTTCTCGAGGTCCTTCTCGAGGTTGTGGCGCTCCTCCTCACGGAGCACGAGCGCCTTCTTGTCGTAGTCCTCCTTCATGCGGTCGAGGTCCTCACGCTGGTGGCGCAGCGCCTCCTGCGAATGCTCGAACTTCGCCTTCACCTGATCCTTCGCCTTCTTGCCGGCGTCGCAGTCGTTCAGCGCGCGCTGCATGTCCACGACGGCGATCTTCAGCTCGGCGCCGGCCACCCGCGGGGGTCCCGGCGCGACGATCATCACGGCGACCAGGAATCCGATCCCAGTCCACGCCTTTGCCTGACCTCTCATCCTCCGCTGGTCCATGGGCCTCCGCTTTCGTCGAAATCTCAGTACTGGAACGGACCGCCGAACGAGAACAGCAGCAAGCTCTTCTGATCGTGCGGTTTCGTATTGAACGGCTTTCCGAGCTCGACGCGCAGCGGCCCCACGGGCGACAACCAGCGCAAACCGGCGCCTGCCGAGAAGCGGGTGTTGTCGAGCGAGATCGTCTCGTCGGCGCCGTAGGCGTTGCCCGCATCCGTGAAGACGACCCCCTTCAACCCGATCGTCTGTACGAGCGGGAAGATGATCTCGTTGTTGAGGATGACCTCTTCGCTGCCCCCGATCGGCGTCGAGGCTATCACCCGCCCGAGAGCATCCTTGCTCTCTTCGC
>VBLA01000010.1:9234-11632 GCA_005879245.1 Deltaproteobacteria bacterium | reverse complement strand
GAACGTCGGTCGCAACGCGGCGCTCGCTGCAGGGTTTCCCGAGAGCGTCTGCGGCACCAGCGTCGACCGCCAGTGCGGCTCGAGCCAGCAGGCGCTCCACTTCGCGGCCCAGGGCGTGATGGCGGGAGCCTACGACGTCGTGATCGCCGCCGGCGTCGAGTCGATGAGCCGCGTCCCGATGGGCATGAGCGCGGCCGTCGGCGGACAGCCCTTCGGCCCGCGCATGGTGCGCCGCTACGTGGACGAGAACCCGTACGGGGCGGGCGGGCTCGTCCAGCAGGGCATCTCCGCCGAGATCATCGCCGACAAGTGGCACCTCTCGCGTGAGGTGCTCGACGTCTTCTCGCTCGGCTCTCACCAGAAGGCGGGCAAGGCGGCGAGAAGCGGCTGGTTCGCCAACGAGGTCGTGCCGGTGGACGTCCGCCGGGAGGACGGGTCGCGCGAGGCGATCGCGACCGACGAGGGCGTGCGGCATGACGCCAGCCTCGAGAAGCTCGCGTCCCTCAAGCCGGCGTTCAAGCCGGACGGCGTCATCACGGCGGGCAACTCGAGCCAGATCACCGACGGTGCCAGCGCCGTGCTCGTGATGGAGAAGCGGAAGGCACTCGCCCTGGGCCTCCGCCCGCGCGCCCGCTTCCACGCCTTCGCGCTCGGCGGCGTCGACCCCGTGATCATGCTGACCGCCCCGATCCCGGCCACCCGCCACGTGCTCGCGCGTGCGGGGCTGAGTCTCCGCGACATGGACGCGATCGAGATCAACGAGGCGTTCGCGCCCGTCGTGCTCGCGTGGCAGCGCGAGCTCGATCCCGACATGGACAAGGTGAACGTCCACGGCGGCGCCATCGCCCTCGGGCATCCCCTCGGCTGCAGCGGCGCGCGTCTCCTGGCGACGCTGCTCAACGTCCTCGAGCGTACCGGCGGCCGCTGGGGCCTGCAGACGATGTGCGAGGGCGGCGGGATGGCGAACGCGATGGTGATCGAGCGGCTCGACTGACGGCTCTACGCCGGCGGGACCGCCATCCCCTTCACGACCGCCGGACGGCTCGCGAGGGCGGCGAGCCAGCGGCTCACGTTCGCCCCCTCCCCGACCACGTCGGGCTTGGCCCCACGCAGGAGCTCGAACCCGGCACGCACCCACGGATAGGTGGCGATGTCGGCGATCGAGTACTCGCCCCCCAGGTACTCGGTGCGGCCGAGCCGGTCGTCCATCACCTTCGTCAGGCGCGCCGACTCGGTGATGTAGCGATCGATCGCGTAGGGAATCTTCTCGGCCGCCGTGTTCGCGAAGTGATTGGCCTGACCGAGCATCGGGCCGATGTTCGCCATCTGCCACATGAGCCACTCCATCACCTTCGCACGGGCGGGGTTCCTCGACGGCAGCAGCCTGCCGGTTTTCTCGGCCAGATAGATGAGGATCGCGCCCGACTCGAAGAGCGAGACCCCCCCGTCGCGGTCGACGATCGCCGGGATCTTGCTGTTCGGGCAGATCGCGACGAACCCGGGTGCGAACTGCTCGCCCCGCCCGATGTTGACCGGGTGCACCTCGTAGGGGAGAGCGCACTCCTCGAGCATGATCGAGACCTTGCGGCCATTGGGCGTCGTCCACGTGTAGAGGTCGATCATGAGCCGGCACTCTGCCCGATGCGCCGCTTGAAACAACGAGGGTAGGACCTCCTTGGCACCGCGGGCGGCGCGCGGTACCTTCTCGCCCCGTCGGCCCCACGATGCGTCCGGAGACTCGAGCGGAGCTCGCGCGCCGCCTCCATCGCTACCTCGAGACGGGTAGCACGGCGATGGCGGACGAGGTGTTCCCGAACCCCGTCTCCGCCTACACGTCGGAGGAGCGGCTGGCACTCGAGCGGCGCCTCCTCTTCCGTGAGCACCCGCTCCTGGTCGGGTTCTCCGGGCGGCTCGCCGCCCCCGGCGACTATCTGACCGACGACGACACGGGCATGCCGATCCTCGTCGTGCGGGGCGAGGCGGGCACGCTGCACGCCTTCGCGAACGTCTGCCGGCACCGGGGTGCACGGGTGGTCGACGGCTGCGGTCAGGGCAAGCGAGCGCTCAGCTGCCCGTACCACGGCTGGACCTACGACCTCGACGGCCGGCTCATCGACGTTCCGGGAGAGGAAGGTTTTCCGGGGCTCTCCCGGGAGGATCATTCGCTACGGCCGCTCCCGGTGGCGGAGAGGCACGGCCTCGTCTGGCTGCGACCCGTACCCGCGGAGCCCGACACCCCGATCGACGTCGACGGGCTCCTGGGCGGGCTGGCACCCGAGCTCGCGAGCTACCACTTCGAGCGCTACCACCACTTCGAGACACGGACGCTCCGGCCACGCATCAACTGGAAGATGGCGGTCGACACGTTCCTCGAGGCGTATCACCTGGCCACCCTGCA
>VBLA01000010.1:0-9166 GCA_005879245.1 Deltaproteobacteria bacterium | reverse complement strand
TCCTCGTCCACCAGGCCGACCACGTGGAGCTCTGGCGCATGTTCCCCGGTTCGACACCCGACGACAGCACGGTCCACCTCTCCCTCTACGTCCCGGACCCGCCGACGACCGACAAGATGCGCCGGCACTGGGCGGCGAACCTCCAGCTCGCCATCGACGCGGTCGACCGCGAGGACTTCCGGCTGGGGGAAGGCATCCAGCGCGGCTTTCGGTCCGGAGCACAGGATCACGTGACGTTCGGACGCAACGAGCCCGCGCTCAGCCACTTCCACCGGAGCCTGCGCCGCGCCCTCGGGCTCGAATGACAGCCGGGCCCGCGCGGCCGGCTACTTGCAACCCGTGCCCGCCCCGACGACCCTGGTGGGCGGAGGAGTTCACATGGGGTGGAGGCGTGTGGTGGCCCAGGGGTCGTTGGGGATCTGGCTCGTCGCCTGCGCCGGGTCGGTGCGCTCCGGCCCGAGCGAGACTATCCGGGTTTTCGGCTCGGCCGACACGCCGATCACGGCGACCGGGGTGACGGCCGACGAAGGCGGCTGGCGCATCGAGCGCGTATCCGCCGGGCCCGTCCCGCTCTTCGAGGTGCCGCTCCCCCGCCTGGAGAGTGCGACCCTCACGTATCGCGCGCGCATGAAGGCGGAAGGCGGGGGTGGCACGGTCTGGGTGAAGGACATCGAGCTGCTGAAAGCCCCCGTCACCGGGTGACCGCGCCGGGAGAGGCCATCGTCGCTCGCCATGAGAGCCGGGACCAACCGCCGCTTGCTGGTCGCCCTGGCGCTCCTGCTCGGGTCGCTGACGTGCGGGCGAGATACCAGGCTGTCGCCGGGGTCCGAGTGGTTGATGGTCGCTCCCGACGGCATCACGGTCGTGCGGGTGCGGGTGGCCAAGAAGGAGGGCGACACGATCACCCTCCGCATGCCGTTCGGCACCATGGACGTGAAGGAAGCGCAGGTCGAGCTACTGGATGCCGCCACCCGCCTGATCAGGCTCCACGACAGCGGGGAGACGAGCACCAGCGTCGGGCCGAAGTGAGAGGGAACGCTAGTGCGCCACGACCTCGACGGCGTAGCGCGCCCGCAGCGCCTGCATCACCTCCCGCCTCCGCTGCTCGCTCTGCTCCCGCAGCCACTGCTGCAGCACCCGACCGCGCACGGCGGTGGGTGACGGTGTCGGCGCCGGCTCCCGGGCGTGCACCCAGACGAGGTGGAGGCCGTAGCTCGACCGGAAGGGCCCGACCCAGGTCCCGACCGGCTGCGCATCAACGGACTCCGCGAAGCCCGGACCGAAGAGGCGCTCGAGGTCCGCCGGCGAGCCGTCGAACTCCGCGCCGCGGATGAAGGCGTCGCCCCGTGCGGCGGCGACCGCGGGGCCGGTTCCCGTCCGTCGGAGGTCGTCGAGCAGTGCGGTCGCGTCGGCCGTGACGCTGGCCCCGCGCCGGTCTTCGCTCAGGTAGACGTGCGTCAGGCGGACGCGCGCCGGCGGGGCGAATTCCGCCGCGTGCTGGGCGCGGTAAGCCTCGAGATCCGCCTCCGAGGGCAACCCATTTGGCCCGAGCCATCCCGCGGCGAGCCGCATCATCTCCACGAGGTGGCGCCGGACCACGAGGTCGCTCCGCTCGAGCCCGAGCCGGCGCGCCTCGCGCTCGAGGGTGTCGCGGTCACCGCCGGCCTCCTCGCCGACAAAGCCGCCGAGGCGCACGAGGCGCTCGCGTACGGCCGCGTCCCGGCGATCGAAGCCACGCGCCAGGGCTTCGCGGTACAGGATCTCCTCGTCGATCGCATCACGGACGAGACCATCTTCGGCGGCGCGGCTCGGCGGCGAGCCGTGCTCTTCCGTCCATGTCTCGCGAAGCCGCTCGAGATCGTCGGCGCCGATGACGATCCGCGGCCGGCTCTCTTCCATGTCCGATCGCCACCACGGGCGCAGCGCGAGGAGCGCGCCACCGAGCAGGAGGAAGTGGAGGAGCGGCGCGCGGAGCACGCGAGCCATTCACCGGCCTCCTGGCATGAGCCGGCCGTCGCGCAGCACCCAGAGCCGGGTGTGGGCCGCCCGGTAGACCCCGGCGGCGAGGGAGACCGTGATCAGGTGGTCGGCGCGGTCGGCGCGCGAGAGATCCGTCGGCCCCGTGGCGACGAGCAGCGTCGCCTCGCGCTTACGGAGAGCGAGGGTCGCCTTCCTGACCGGACCGATCGGCTGCGCGAGGACGAACCGCCCCCGCCCCGCGGGGACGAGCGCGCCCGCCGGAATGGTGAGCACCAGGATGTCGTCGTCGTCGCTCAGCCGGAGCTCGAGCCCCGTCCCCGCGGGGTGGAAGTCCTTCGGGACCCGCCCGAGGACGAGCCGCATCGCGAGCCGGTCCGCGCCGGGCTGCGCGCCGTAGCGGACCTCCGCGCGCAGCCGCGCGATGCTCTCGGGCCGGTACCAGATGGGAGACGTCCACGCCCGCTCCTGGACGAGCGGGTCGAGAAAGGGATCGTTGTCGGGACCGAGGCAGCAGTCGGCGAAGGGCGCGCCGGCGGTTGCCGCCTGGGTGGCGCAGTCGGGTGACAGCGGATCGACTCCGGCTGCCTTGCAGACGCGCGTGCTCCACCGACAGGTCGGGTTCTCCAGCACCCGGGCGTAGTAGAACGCGCGCTCCCGCCGTCTGAAGGTCGGGTCGCGCCAGACCGCGCAGAGCTCGCGGGCGCCCGCGCCCCGGGGTGCACAGGTCGCGGGGTCGACACCGGCGCCGTTCTGGGCATCGCCCGCCACGTCGAACACGCGCTCGTGGGTCCGCCCCTGCGCGTCGAGCCATCCCTTCACGATCTGGACGCGCTGGAGATCCGTTCCCGGCGACGCCACGGTCCCGGGATCCTTGGCCGCCCACACGACGAAGCGGGGGCTTCGCCCACCACGAACGGGACCGAGATCCCCGCCCATGGGCGTGCCGCTCGCATACGCGTCGCGCACGAGGCTCGACGAGCCGCACCTGACGGCCGAGAGGTCGCCGCCGAAGAAACGCACGACCGGCCGCGTGCCGCTCGTCGCATAGGTCTCCCGGCGCCGGAGCGCCGCGAAGATCGCGTCGCGCGAGTTCTCCTCCGCCCACGCGACGGCGAGGCCGCCCGGATTCGTCCGCATCTCGTCCCCGATCTGCCGGATCGGTGAGGAATCGTTGTTACCCTGCCCGCCCGCCCAGCCGGTCTCGGCGACGCTGCCCGCGGCCCCATCGTGGTTGTCGGTCGAGCCCACGAACCCAAGCCGGAACGGATTCACCCCGAGCGCCTCCTCGAGGGCGAGGCCGTCCTTCAGCGTGTTGCGTACCAGGTTGCGGAGCGGGTAGCGGTCGATCGCGGGCGGTTCCTCACCCGGGACCTGGTCCGCGATCTTCATCTGCTCGAACGTGCAGAGCTCATCCGCGGTCCCCGCCCCGGCGCGCGCCAGGCGATCGAAGCGGCACTCGGAGTTGCCCTTGATCTGGTGGATCTCGACCAGCGGCTCGAGCGTCTGGCGGCGCAGCGCTTCGGTCGCATCGGCGGGATCCGTCCACTGCATCCCGCCACTCAGGTTCGGGTTGTGGGGGATGATGACGGCGTCGCAGCCGGTGCCGGCACGGAGACACGCGTCCTCGATCGCCGACCAGACCCCCTGCGGGATCCCCCCGGCGGCCGTCTCGATGTAGCTCGCCACGGAGGGCGGCACGTGCTCGTTCCGGAAGATGATGTTCCGGTGGAGGTGGCGGCCGAGCGGGCTCGCCGTGTACTCGTAGCCCACGAAGCTCGTGAACGTGCATGCCGCCGTCCGGTCGTAGGCCTCCTCCGCCGCGCCCTGCATCTCCTGCCACACCGAGACCGCCGCGGCGCCGCAGTCGACGCCGGGCTCGGTGCAGAACTGATGGTGCGACGGGTTCGGGATGCCGGCCGGGAAGAGCCAGGCGACGGTCGTCGGGAACTGCTGGCCGGGTGCCTCCGCCTGCCGGAGGAGCTGGCACTGCTGGGTGTCGTACACGGGCGAGTCGCTGGTGTCGCAGAGCCTCACTTCGCCGAAGAACTCGGAGTGGTCGGTGACGGCGGCGAAGTCGAGCGGACGATCGATCCGGCTGCTCCTCGTCTGCAACTCGTCGTCGTCAGCGAATGGAATGGCAGTGCCCGTGGCGAACGCGTAAGCGTCGCGCGGCCCCACGCGCGTCCCGAAGATGTAGGCGTCGGCGGAGAAGCGGGTGTGGATGTGGAGGTCGCCGAAGTAGGGGGCACGGAAGAGATCGAAGCGCGTGCAGGGCTGACGCGTCTCCGTCCGCTGCCAGGGGGGCGGCGCGGCGTGCCCACCCGACCCAGCGAGCGCTGCGAGTGTCGCAATGGCGGGCCAGCGCACGCGCGGACGCTAGCCCACGGGTTGTCGACTTGTCGAGGGCGACCGGCGGCGGACCGGGACGGGCCAGCTCAAGACCGCCCGTCGGTCTGCCGAAAATGGAGACATGGCGGTCTTGAGACAGGCGCGTGCGGGGACTCCGCGCATCTCGATCGAAAGGGTGCAGCGATTCCGCCCGACCGAGCGGGTGATCAGTCCTCGACGGGGGGACTTCGTGCTCACGCACGGGAGCCAGTGGACGAGCTGGCTGATCCGGGCGGGACAGGCGCTTCGCTACTACGGGGACAGCCGCAAGTATACGTACGGGAACCATGCCGCGATCTTCTCGGACGACGCGGGCCACATCATCGAGGCGCTCGGCGCCGGGGTGGTGGAGCGGCAATCTCCGTCTACGACCCGGCCGACTACCACGTCGTCCTCCTCCGCATGGCCGATCTCGGCCGCGATCAGGTGGTCGAATTCGCCCGGTACTGCCGAGACCATCAGTACGGCTACCTGACCATCGTCAGTCTCACCCTGTCCCTCGCGACCGGCTCGAGGTTGAGCTTCGGGGTGGATGGTCAGGAGATCTGTTCCGGTCTCGTCGCGCGCGCATTGGAGCGTGCCGGCGAGATATTTCCCGAAGAGCCCTGGCACGCGACGCCGGCTGGGCTCGCCAAGTTCTACGGGGTGAACCCCCCGAGCGACGCCGGGTGACACGTTCGTCCAGCCGGAGCGCCGCATCAGTCGCAGCAGCCGGCGGCCTAGCGGGGAGCCCCGCCCCGGCACCGTGGCGGCGCCGTCCGGCGCGTGGTAACCCCCGCGTCGGCCTCGGCATGCTCCGCGGCCGTGGAAGATGCCGTCTCGCGCGACAGCTCCGGCGTCGTGGATTCTCCGTTTCGCGGCGCTCGTCCTCGCGATCCCGGCTGCCGGCTACGCCCATCCGCTCGCCCCCGCCGTGCTGGAGATCCGTGAGGCGGCCGGCGGCCGGGTGGAGGTCGGGTGGAAGACGCCGCTCATCCGGCCCCGCGGTGCCGACCTCGAGCCGGTGCTGCCAGCGCGCTGCCGCTCGACCGACCCGCGGACGGTTTCCGAGGAAGGCGGCGGCGTGTGGACCCGCTGGACGGTCGAGTGCGGACCGGGCGGGCTCGTCGGGGAGCGGGTCGGTGTCGCGGGACCGGGCAGCCTGGCGCTCGGGGCGCTCGTCCGCGTGACGCTCGCCGACGGCCGGCTCGTGCAGGGCGTCCTCTCTCCCGCACGCCCCTTTCTCACCGTGCCGCCCCGCCCGCGCGCACTCGACGTGGCCCGCGACTACGCCCGCCTCGGCGTCGCGCACATCCTGTCGGGCCCCGATCACCTCCTCTTCGTCTTCGGACTCATCCTCCTCGCCGGAACGACGCGCCGGCTCCTCGGGACGGTGAGCGCGTTCACCGTCGGCCACAGCATCACGCTCAGCCTGGCGGCGCTCGGCCTGGTCGACGTTCCGGCGCGTCTCATCGAGGTCGCGATCGCGTCGAGCGTCCTCGCGCTCGCCGTCGAGCTCGCCCGCGACCCAGCGGCGCCGACGCTCTTGCGGCGGCACCCGTGGGCGATGGCCGTCGCCTTCGGCCTCCTCCACGGCCTCGGCTTCGCCGCCGCGCTCCGCGACGCAGGGCTCCCGGCCGGAGAGATCCCGCTGGCGCTCCTCTCCTTCAATGTGGGCATCGAGGTCGGCCAGGTACTGTTCGTTCTCGCCGTGCTCGGGCTCGGTCGGGCGGCCGGCCGCCTGCCCGCGCGCACGCCCGCGTGGGCCGGGCGCGCGTCCGTCTACGGGATGGGATCGCTCGCTGGCTACTGGTGGCTCGAGAGGGCGCTCGCCCTACTCCGCTGAGCTTCCGGGCGCTCGCCCTACTCCGCTGAGCTTCCGGGCGCTCGCCCTACTCCGCTGAGCTTCCGGGCCCTCCCCTATCGCACGTAGCCGACGCTCGCCCGCGCGTTCGCGGCGAACACGGGCACGCCCTCGTTCCAATCGATCTCGATCATCTTCCGTGTGTTGGAGAGCGTGGAGAGGTTGGTCACGGGTTGGCGCGTCGCCGTATCGATCACATCCCCCTGATCGCCCACGTAGACGAACCTGCCGTCGCGACTGTGCTGGAGCCAGCCGTCGGCGAGGCAATCATACAGGCAGGGAGATTCCGAATGATTCATCGAGGGGATCAAGGCGATGTCCGCAACCTGCTGCGGTGCTTGCCGGGGACCGCCGGACACGTCGAAGACGTGGACGTAGTCGGGCCAGTCGATGACGTAGAGCTCGCGCTCATCGGGCGAGAGGGAGATGCCGTGGCTCGGCGCGCTCGGGCCGTTCGTGTGCGACACGTTCGGCCCCGTGAACGTGACGGTACGGAGCACCGTTCCATTCGCTATGTCACCGACCTGGAAGCCCCGCAGTCCGGTGATCGTGATGTAGGCCACGGTCTCCCCCCCGTCGATCGTGAAGGGCCGCACGGAGCTCTGGAGAGGTCCGATCCGCCGAGACACCTGATCGGTCGACGTATCGGCAACGGCAAGATAGATGTTGGACCGTCCGCCGAGATACACGTGGGCACCGTCGAGGCTCACGATCGTGTTGTGAGGCCCGGCTGGTCCGTCGATGCGGCCGACCACGTCACCGCTGGAGGCGTTGATGACGTACCAGGTGCCGCCGCTCGCCAGTTCCCCGGTCGGCAGGTAGAGCCGGCTCCCGTCCGGGCCGATCGAGATGCTGTCGATACCGATGGGGTACGCATGCGTCCACACGACGGTGTCCGTCAGCAAGTCGTACTTCAGCATGGTCGGCGCGCCGTGCTGCCCGTCGCCGTCGCCCCCGTAGCTGATGTACAGCGCATGGGTCGCCGCATGTGCAATGACACCGCGTATGCCCCGTGCCTGCGGGAGTGCGACGCTCTTCACCAGCTGGTGGCCGTTGTCCATGTCGTAGACGGAGAAGGAGCCATCGGGAAAGACGTACTCGAGACGGGAGGTGGCCACCGGTGGCGGGATCGGTGCGGGCGGATAGGCACTATCACACGCCGGCGGGCCGCCCGACTTGCATTCCCGGAGCAACGTCCGTCGACAGGTGTGCCGCGAGAGAGTGCTCAGCGCGACGCAGCGGTCGACCGCGGGGCGACACGCGCGCAAGCAGCAAGCACGCCCACACCGTGCCGCCGGCGCCGGACAACCGATGCCGAGGAACAGCAGCGTCAATAGCGCCGTGAGAGTTCGCCGCCGCATATCGTCCCGAGTTCCTCGATCCCGAGTAGGCGTGGAGCAAGGCGTCGTCAAGGCAAACGGGCTGAAGGCGTTGTCGACCAGCTTCATGATTTCGCGATACACCCGCCAGCGCGGCGCCGCCAAGCGAGGTCCCCGCGTGGCCGGGTCGCTCGTCACGTGTAGCTCGACGCCGGTCGGGTGTTCTTCTCGTCGGTGCCCTGAGGTCCCCGGGGTGTGGGTCACGACGTACGGCCGTTTCTTGACCGCGCGGGCACGTCCCGTCTATGGGGCTGCGTCATGGACAACCTCCTCGGTACCCGTCCGTCCCGCCGCCGCTCGCCCTCCATGCTGGCCGCGGCGTGGCTCGTACTATCAGCCGGCGCGGCCTCCGGGGCCGTGCTGCGAGTGGGAACGTTCCAGGGCCAACCCGGCGACTACACGTCGATCCAGGATGCGGTCGACGCCGCCAGCCCCGGCGACTGGATCCTGATCGCACCCGGCGACTACCATGAACGCGGGGACTACACGCACGCGAGCCCGAACGGCGACTCCATCGGGGGCGTGACCATCACCAAGCCGAACCTTCACCTGCGCGGCCTCGACCGCAACGCGGTGATCGTCGACGGCACGAAGCCCGGCGCGGGTGCCTGCGACGCGAGCCCCGACGCGCAGGACCTCGGCCCTCCCGACGGGAACAGTGTTCCCTCCGGCCGGAACGGCATCGAGGTGTTCGAGGTCGACGGCGTGACGATCGAGAACCTGACCGTCTGCAACTTCCTGACCGGCTCGTACGGCGGGGGCAACCAGATCTGGTGGAACGGTGGCGACGGCACCGGCACCGTGAACCTGAACGGCTTCCACGGCGCCTATCTCTCGGCGACGTCGACCGTCTTCCTCGGCCCCGACGCGCCCGGAGCCGAGTACGGCATCTTCGCGAGCAACGTGCACGGCCCGGGGCTCATCGAGCACACCTACGCGAGCAACATGCGCGACGCGTCCTACTACGTGGGCGGATGTCCTGACTGCAACACGCGGCTCACCGACGCCCACGCTGAGAACTCCGCGCTCGGCTACTCCGGCACGAACTCCGGAGGACACCTCATCATCGAGAAGTCGGAATGGGACGAGAACACCTGTGGCATCTCGGCCAACAGCCAGAACAACGATGACGCCCCCTCCCCGCAGGATGGCGCCTGCCCGGACAACCGCGTCGGCCCCACCGGGAGCCACTCGTGCACGCTCTTCCGCAAGAACAACATCCACGACAACAACAATCCGAACGTGCCCCGTGCGGGTTCGGCGGCGCTCGGACCGGTGGGGACCGGGATCGTGATCGCGGGCGGCCGGAACGATACGGTGATCGGCAACCGGATCAAGAACCAGGGGGCGTGGGGCGTGCTCATCGTCCCGTTCCCCGACCTCGACCTGCGCCCCCCGGCGATCGCCCACTGCGAGGGAGGCCGCTTCGACTCCCCGCTTTCTGGCATATGCTTCTACGACACCTTCGGCCAGGAAGTGACGGGCAACCGGTTCACGAACGTCGGCTTCTTCGGGAACGTCACCAACGGCGATCTCGCCGAGCTGAGCTATTCCCACGATCCCGGCAACTGCTGGC
>VBLA01000009.1 GCA_005879245.1 Deltaproteobacteria bacterium | reverse complement strand
GGCGCGAGCCCGAGCGGACACGCCTCCTCGGGCACGCTCACATCGAGGACGACGTCCGCGGCCTGGGCGAGGCTCGAGGTCGGGTTCCCGCAGATGGCGATGAGCGGGAGACCGAGCCGCCGTGCCGCGGGCAGGAGCGCCAGCACCTCCTGACTCTCCCCGCTGTTCGAGACCGCCAGGAGCAGGTCGCCACGCACGAACGTGCCGACGTCACCGTGGCTGCCCTCGCCGGCGTGGAGGAAGAAGGCGGGCGTCCCCGTGCTGGCGAGCGTCGCCGCCATCTTCCGGCAGACGATCCCGGACTTGCCGATGCCCGTGACGATCACCTTCCCGCGACAGGCGAGCAGGTGGTCGAGCGTGCGCGAGAATGCCTCGTCGAGGCGGTCGCGGAGCGCGCCCAGCGCCGCCCGCTCGATGTCGAGCACGCGGTGGGCGCGGGCGATCCGCTCGCGGGTGAGGGGGTGAGCGCTCCGTCCTTTCATGTGCGCGTCCCCCGCAGCGCCTGGTCGATGGCGACGAGCTCGCGCAGCAACGTCGGGAGGTCGGCGAGCGGAAGGCTCGTGGCGCCGTCGGAGAGCGCGCGGCTCGGATCCTCGTGGACCTCCATGAACACGGCGTCCACACCCGCGGCGACCGCGGCGCGGGCGAGCGGGGCGACGAAGCGTCGTTCTCCACCCGACGCGGTTCCAAGCCCGCCGGGCTGCTGCACGCTGTGGGTGGCATCGAAGACGACCGGACACCCCGTCTCCGCGAGGACGGGCAGTGCGCGGAGGTCGGAGACGAGGTTGTTGTACCCGAAGGTGAACCCCCGCTCGGTGACGAGGACGTCCGGGTTCCCCGTCGAGCGGGCCTTGCGCACGACCTCGGCCATCTCGAGCGGCGAGAGGAACTGCCCCTTCTTCAGGTTGACCGGCCGGCGTGCCGCCGCGACCGCCAGGATGAAATCGGTCTGCCGGCAGAGAAAGGCCGGCGTCTGGAGCACGTCGGCCACCTCCGCCGCGGCGGCGATCTGCGTCCGGTCGTGGACGTCGGTCAGTACCGGAAGCCCCGTTTCGCGCCGCACCTCGGCGAGGATTCTCAACCCCTCGTCCATCCCGGGCCCGCGAAAGGCGTCGACTGCCGTCCGGTTCGCCTTGTCGAAGGAGGACTTGTAGACGAGGCCGAGGCCCGCGGCGGCGGCCAGGGTGCGGAGGCGTTCGGCGTGGCGCAGCGCCGCGTCGCGCGATTCGATGACGCACGGCCCGGCGATGAGGGCGAGCGGCGCACCGCCGCCGATCGTGACGGGTCCGACGCGAACGGCGCGCGACCCCACTAGCGCTTCACCACCTTGAGACCACCGAGCAGTGGCACCTCGCGGCGCCGGAGCCGCTGCTGGAGGGCGGCCCGGATGAAGCCCCGGAAGAGCGGATGGCAGTCCATGGGCCGTGAGCGGAGCTCGGGGTGGAACTGGCTCGCCATGAACCAGGGATGGCGATCCTCCGGCAGCTCGATCAGCTCGACGAGCGCCCCGTCGGGCGAGAGGCCGGAGAGGACGAGTCCGCCCGCGACGAGCTGCTCGCAGGCACCGAGGCGCATCGTGCCGCCCTTCTGCGTGAGTCCGCGCTGGGTCTGGAGGAGGTCGATCACGGCATGCGGCGTGCCCGGATCGACCTCGGTCGAGTTGGCGCGCTCGAGACCGCACACGTGCCGCGCGAACTCGATCACCGCCATCTGCATCCCGAAGCAGATCCCCAGGAAGGGGAGCTTGTTCTCGCGCGCGAAGCGGACGGCCGCGATCTTCCCCTCCGTCCCGCGCGGGCCGAAG
This sequence comes from Deltaproteobacteria bacterium, assembly GCA_005879245.1. Taxonomy (GTDB): domain Bacteria; phylum Desulfobacterota; class Binatia; order DP-6; family DP-6; genus DP-23. Next base: position 5,125 of record VBLA01000009.1, on the reverse strand, counting down.
CCCATCGGGACGAGGATACCGTCGGCGCCCCGCACGCTCTCCGGGAGCCCCTCCTCCTCGATCTTCTCGGAGTCGGCGTAGGCCACGTGCACGCGGCACTCGTTGGCGATGCCCCCGTGCGTGAGCGCCTCGTTCAGGCTCTTGTAGGCGTCGGTCAGGTCGACGTACTTGCCGACCATCGCGATCTCCACCGTGTCCTTCGCGTTCTTGATGGTCGAGACGATGCGTCGCCAGCGCGTCAGGTTGGGCGAGCCGGTGAACACGTTCAGCTTCTCGACGATGCGCTCGTCGAGCCCCTCGGCGTGGAAGAGGAGCGGGACCTGGTAGATCGTCTCCGCGTCCGGGGCGCTGATGACGTTCGCCTCCTCGACGTTGCAGAAGAGCGCGATCTTCGCCTTCACCTTCTTCTCGAGCGGATGGGTGGCGCGGCAGAGGAGGACGTCCGGCTGGATACCGAGGCCGGTCAGCTCCTTCACGCTGTGCTGCGTGGGCTTCGTCTTCAACTCCCCGGCGCTCGAGATGAACGGCACGAGGGTCAGGTGGACGAAGAGGGCATTCTGGCGGCCGACATCCCACCCGAGCTGCCGGATCGCCTCGATGAAGGGCAGGCTCTCGATGTCGCCGACCGTGCCGCCGACCTCGCAGATGCAGACGTTCGCGCCCTCGGCCGCCTCGCGGATCCGCCGCTTGATCTCGTCGGTGATGTGCGGGATCACCTGCACCGTCCCGCCGAGGTAGTCCCCGCGCCGCTCTTTCGTGATGACCGTGTCGTAGACCTGGCCGGTGGTGAAGTTGTTCCGCCGCGCCATGCGGGTCGAGACGTAGCGTTCGTAGTGCCCCAGATCGAGGTCGGTCTCAGCGCCGTCGTCGGTCACGAAGACCTCGCCGTGCTGGAACGGGCTCATCGTGCCGGGATCGACGTTGATGTAGGGATCCATCTTGACGAGCGTCACCTTGAGCCCGCGCGCCTCGAGGAGCGCGCCGATCGAGGCCGAGGCCACCCCCTTGCCGAGGGAGGAGACGACGCCGCCGGTCACGAAGATGTACTTCGTCTTGGAGCCGTTCTTGCTCATGCCGCGCCTCGCCCGTCCATCGCGGCCCGCGCCCGCGCGAGGTCGTCCGCCGTATCGACCTCGATGAGCGGCTCGGCTGCCGTCCACTCGACCACCCCGATACCGATACCGTGCTCCAGCGCGCGGAGCTGCTCGAGCCGCTCGCGCCGCTCGAGCGGCGAGGGCGGCAGCGCGGCCAGCCGCAGGAGCACGTCCCGCCGATATGCGTACATGCCGATGTGCCGCCAGCCCAGCGGCGCGCCGGGCGCGCGGCTCCCGTCCCGGTCGTACGGGATCGGGCTGCGCGAGAAGTAGAGCGCGCGCCCATCGCCGCCGAAGACGACCTTGACCACGTGGGGCGATCGCCACTCGGCATCCTCGGCGAGCGGTGCGGCGAGCGTCGCCATGGGCAACGACGGGTCGGCGCGGAGGCAGGCGACCAGCCGCTCGACCATCGCCGGATCGAGCAGGGGGAGGTCACCTTGCACGTTGACCACGATCGCGGCGTCGAGCTCGCGCGCCACCTCGGCGAGGCGGTCGGTCCCGCTCGGATGGTCCGAACGCGTGAGCGCGACCTCCCCGCCCGCCGCCCGGACGGCATCGGCGATCCGCATATCGTCGGTCGCGACGATCACGCGCTCGAGCCCGAGCGCGCGGCGGGTCCGCTCGGCCACGTGGCAGACCATCGGCCGCCCGCCGATCGACGCCAGCGCCTTCCCGGGCAGGCGAGTCGAGTTGTAGCGCGCGGGGATGATGGCGACCGCCGATTCACGCATAAAAAAACCGTAGCCCGTCACCGGCACTTGAAGTCACTGCGACGCCACGCTGCGCCACGGTCAGACCTCCGCCCCGGGGACACGCTACGGGCCTTCCTTATAAGAGAGCGCGCGGGGGTGGTCAATTGCGAAGCCGCGCAGGTCCCGCAGCGTTCGGCACTCGAGCGCTCCGCCGCCATTGCACCGCGGCCTCCCATCCCGCAAGCTGTCCGTCGTGCCCGAGCGTGCGATCATCGACGTCGGTGACCAGGACTTCGAGCGCGAGGTGCTGGCGCGCTCGCGGGAGGTCCCCGTGGTGGTCGACTTCTGGGCCCCGTGGTGCGGACCGTGCCGCACCCTCGGGCCGGTCCTCGAACGGCTGGCGGTCGAGCACGGGGGTGCCTTCGTCCTCGCCAAGGTGAACGTCGACGTGGCACCGACGGTGGCCGAGGCCTTCCGCATCCAGAGCATTCCGGCCGTGAAGGGTTTCCGCGACGGGATGCTCGTCGCGGAGTTCATCGGCGCGCAACCCGAGGCGGCCGTCCGTCAGTTCCTCACCTCCGTGCTGCCGACGGAGGCCGACCGCCTCGCGCGCGAGGGCGAGGCCGCCGCCGCTGCCGGAGAACCCACCGCGGCCGAGACTGCCTTCGACGGGGCGCTCCGTCTGGACGCGCGCCATGCGCGGGCCCTCCTCGGGCTCGCCCGGCTCCGCGCCGCCCGCGGCGAGCTCGCCGACGCCCTCCCGCTCCTCGAGCGGATCTCCCCCAGCGCCTCCGTCGCCCACGAGGCCGAGCGGTTCGCGGCCGAGCTGCGCACGCGGGCCGATGCCACCGGGGACGAGATGACGCTCCGCGCCTGTGTGGCTGCCGATCCGGCCGACCTCGACGGGCGTCTGGCGCTCGGCCGCCTGCTCGCGGCGCGGAACGGGCACGAAGAGGCGCTGGCCGAGCTGCTCGAGGTGGTGAAGCGCGACCGCGGCTTCGCGGACGAGGCGGCCCGCAAGGCGATGCTCGACATCTTCGCGATCCTCGGATCGGACCATCCCCTCGTGGACCGCTACCGCGGCGAGCTCGCCAAGGCGTTGTTCGCCTAGCCGACCTTGTAGGTGACCAGCGCGCGGGCGACCGGGTTGCCGTCGCTCCCGCGCACGTCGACCTCGCAGACGCAGACGCTCCGGCCGCGCTGGATCACCGCCGCCGTCGCGACGAGGTCCTGGCCGCGGCCTGCTGCCAGGAAGCTGAGCGCGAAGCCGACCGTCGTCCCGCGCTGGCTCCGCTCGAGGTCGGCGCCCGACCAGACGGCGGCGGTCGCCGCGACGTCGACGAGCGAGGCGATGGCGCCGCCGTGGACCACGTCGCCGACCGTGGTGACCTCGGGACGGAAGCGGAGCCGCAGGCGGACACGGTCCCGCTCGATCGCCTCGGGCTCGACGCCGACGAGCGTCCCGAACGGGGAGCCGACGATCACGTTGCGGACCAGATCCTCGGTGGCCGACATCACCGCCTCCAGCGGCGAAGCCTAGCAACGTCACGGCGGGCGTGCTAGCGACTCTCGTCGATGGATCTCACCTACTCGCCCGCGGAGCGCACCTTCCAGCGCGCGCTGCGGACCTGGCTCAAGCGGAACATCCCGAAGCGACAGCGCGACGAGCGCCCCATGGAATGGGGCGATCCGCGCCGCCTCGCGCTGGCGAAAGCCTGGCAGCGGAAGGTCCACGAGGCCGGGTACCTGGCGCTCGCCTGGCCGCCCGAGTACGGCGGCCAGGGTGCCGACGTCATGCGCCAGACGATCGTCAACGAGGAGATGGTACGCGCCCGGGCACCCGGGCTGGTCGGGCTCATGGGCGTCCAAATGGTGGGGCCGACGCTCATCCAGCACGGCACCGAGGAGCAGCGCCGCCGCCACCTGCCGAAGATCCTCACCGCCGAGGAGATCTGGTGCCAGGGCTACTCGGAGCCGGGGGCCGGGTCCGACCTCGCCTCGCTCCGCACCCGGGCCGAGCGCGACGGCGACGACTTCCTCGTGAACGGTCAGAAGGTCTGGACCTCGAACGCGCAGTTCGCCGACTGGATGTTCTGCCTGGTGCGGACCGATCCCGAGGCGCCGAAGCACGCCGGCATCTCCTATCTCCTGATCGACATGAAGTCCCCCGGCATCACCGTGCGTCCGCTCGTCCAGATGACGGGCGACGCGGGCTTCAACGAGGTCTTCTTCGAGGACGTGCGCGTGCCGCAGGCGAACCTGGTGGGCGGCCTCAACAACGGCTGGCAGGTCGCGAACGCGACGCTCGCCCACGAGCGGAACATGCTCGGCGCGACGACGCGCACGCAGCAGACCTTCCAGAGCCTCCTCCGCCTGGCGCGTACCCACGGGCGGGGCGGCCGCTCCGCGAGTGCCGATCCGGTGGTCCGCCAGCACCTCGCGGATCTGGCGATCCGGGTCGAGACGATGAAGCTGGAGGCCTACCGGCAGTTGACCGACTCGCTCCGCGGTCGCCCGTCCGGCATCGCCGCCTCGATCAACAAGCTCGTCACGACCGAGCTCAATCACGACCTCGCCCGGACGGCCCTCGACATCCTCGGCTCCTACGGCCCGCTCGGTCGCCGCGACGCGCGCGTGCGCGATCGCGGAGTGTGGCCGCTCGACTACATGTTCTCGCTCGGCCTGATCATCGGCGGCGGCACCTCGCAGATCCAGAAGAACATCATCGCCGAGCGAGGGCTCGGTCTGCCGCGCGAGGCGCGACCCGGTCGCTAGCGAGGCCTCGTGATCGACTTCGGGCTCTCCGAGGAGCAGGAGGCGCTCCGGCGCATGGCGCGCGACTTCCTCGTGCGCGAGTGTCCGCCCGCGCTCGTGCGCGAGACGGCGACGACGCCTGACGGGATCCCGACCGCGCTCTACGCGAAGATGGCCGAGCTCGGTTGGATGGGACTCATCGTCCCCGAGGCCGAGGGCGGTCTCGGGCTCGGCGTCCTCGAGCTCGCGCTGGTGCTGGAAGAGCTCGGCCGCGTCGCCGCGCCCGGTCCTTTCCTCGGGAGCCAGCTCGTGACGGCGGCGCTCCTTCGCGCGGGCACGCGCACGCAGCGGCGCACCTGGGTGCCGAGACTCGTCGCGGGCGAGGCCTTCGGCGCGCTCGCCTACCTCGAGGAGAGCGACCGGCACGACCCGGCGGGCATCACCCTCCGGGCCCGGCGGACACGCGAGGGCTATCGCCTCAGCGGGACGAAGCTCTTCGTGCTGGGCGTCCCGGGTGCACGCGTCCTCGTCGTGGCGGCGCGCTCGCCGAGTGGCCCGTCACTCTTCCTGGTCGAGGCGGCG
>VBLA01000008.1 GCA_005879245.1 Deltaproteobacteria bacterium | reverse complement strand
GCTCGGCGACCAGTACCTCGCGCGTGTCTACCGGCTCGTCTCGGAGCGCTTTCACCTCGCCGAGTGGGACGCGAGCATCCTCCGGAAGATCCAGACCCTCGAGAGCATCTACCAGAAGCTCGCCGATCAGGCGGCGAACCGCCGGACCGAGGTGCTCGAGTGGATCGTCATCGTGCTGATCGCGGCCGAGATCGCCATCCCGTTCCTGCCGCGTCTGGCGCGCCTCTGGTAGCGCCTCTCGGTAGGTGCAGCCGGTCGCGGATGAAGGGAACGGGTGGCGGCCCGCGCATTGGCGTCACTCGGAGCCCGGATCCCACCACCGCGACAGGTGCGCGCGCGGAGGGCCCGGCGCGCCGGCGTAGTGCGAGACGTCGTTGAAGAGCATCAGGCGCGCGCGGACCGGATTCTTGAACTCGAGGATGTTGAGGCAGCACGGCAGCTGATCGAGCCGGTCGCGGTAGCCCCGCGGGTCGAAGCCGAGGAGGCTCGTGACCAGGAGCCGGATCGTCGCCTTGTGCGAGACGACGAGCACCTGCCCGCCCGCATGCCGGCGGACGATACCGTGGAGCACCGGGAGCGCCCGCGCCATGACGCTGATACCGGGCTCGCCTCCCTCGGGCGCGCAGGCGAGCGGGTCCTCCTCCCACGCCGCGTACTCCTCGGCGTACCGTTCCTCGACCTCGCGGCGGCGAAGCCCCTCCCACCGGCCGTGGTTGATCTCCCGGAGGCCGTCCTGCGCGACGGGGCCGAGGCCGTGGGGACGGGCGACGATCGTCGCCGTCTCCATCGTGCGTTGCATGGGACTCGCGTAGACGGCGACGAGCGGCTCCTCCGCGAGCCGCCGGGCGAGCCGTTCGGCTTGTTCCCGGCCTTCGTCGGAGAGCGGGACGTCGGTGGATCCGGCGAAACGGTCCTCGGCGCCGACCGTCGTCGTTCCGTGCCGCACGAGAAGCACTCGCGTCGTCTGTATCACTCCGCTCACGACGCCCTACCCTCCCGACCGCTTCGGACCTCGACCCGTCCCCCATCCTCCACCAGGACGGTGGGCGCCATCCCGAGGAAGAGGCCCGTCGCCACGACGCCGGGAATGTTGCGGATGGCGAGATCGAGCCCCGGCGGATCGGCGATCGGCGCGAGCCCGCAGTCGAGGATCCAGTTCCCGTTGTCGGTCGTCTCGGGGGATTCGCCCCGCGTGCGCATGACGGGTCGGAGACCGAGCCGCGCGAGGCGATCCCGGCAGAGTGCCGCGCCGAAGGGGAGGACCTCGACCGGAAGCCGTCCGCGACTCCCGAGCACCGGGACGAGCTTCTCACGACCGACGAGGACCACGAACCGGCGGGCGGCAGTGGCAACGATCTTCTCGCGGAGGAGCGCGCCCCCGTACCCCTTGATCAAATCGCCTCGCGGGTCGACCTCGTCCGCGCCGTCGACGGCGAGATCGAGGGTGGGATGCTCGGCGAGCGTGACCAGGCGGATTCCGAGCTGCTGCGCCAGCTGGGCGGTCGCCTCCGAGGTCGAGACGCCGGCCACCTGGAGCCCCGCGTGCACCCGGGTGGCGAGGGCGCGGACGAACGCCGTCGCCGCGCGGCCGGTGCCGAGCCCGAGGACCTGCCCGTTCTCGACCAGCCGGAGCGCGTGCTCGGCGAGCCGCGCCGCGCCGTCGTCGTTTGCGCTCATCGCCCCTCGGCGACACCGGCCCGCGCGAGCGCTTCCCGGGCCGCGTGCACCACGCGCTCCGGCGTGAAGCCGAACTTCGTCTGGAGTGCCTTCAGGGGCGCCGACGCCCCGAACGTCCGCATCCCGATGATCTCGCCTGCCGGTCCGACGTAGCGGTCCCAGCCGAACACCGACGCCTGCTCGACGGCGACACGGGCCCGGATGCGAGCGGGAAGCACGCTCTCCCGGTAGGTTTCCGGCTGCCGCTCGAAGAGCTCCCAGGATGGCATGCTGACGACCCGCACGCGGAAGCCGTCCGCCGTGAGGGCCTCGAACGCCGCCAGACAGAGCGCTACCTCGCTGCCCGTCGCGAGCAGGAGGAGATCCGGCTCACCGCGCACCGGGTCGGCGAGGACGTAGGCGCCCTGCGCGAGCCCCGACGCGGGCGCGTAGCGCGACCGGTCGATCGTCGGCATCGCCTGCCGCGAGAGGACGAGCACGACGGGATCGTGCCGCAGCGCCATGATGACCCGCCACGCCTCGACGACCTCGTTCGCATCGGCCGGGCGGAGCGTGATGAGACCCGGGATGGCCCGCAGCGAGGCGAGGTGCTCGACCGGCTGGTGCGTGGGGCCGTCCTCGCCGACGCCGATCGAGTCGTGCGTGAAGACGTGGATGACCGGAATCTCCATGATCGCGGCGAGACGGATCGCGCGCCATGGCGTTCTCGCGGATGCCGTAGTGGAGGTTCCGGCCGCCCGGGGTCTCCGGCTCGAGGTCGCCGGCGCCCTCGAACGTGAGCCGGGTCTTGGTCGACGGCGCCAGGTCCGCCGAGCCGCCGAGCAGCCACGGCACGTTCTCCGCGAGCACGTTCAGCACCTTGGCGGATGCGTCCCGTCCGGCGACGCCCTTCGCGTCGGGCGCGAAGCGCGGCAGCCCGCGGTCCCAGCCCTCGGGCAGCTCCCGCTGCTGCATGCGATGGAGCCGGTCGGCGAGCTCGGGATGCACCCTCCCGTAGCGCTCGAATCGCGCCACCCAGTCCATCCGGAGCGCCCGTCCGCGCGCGCCGATGCCCCGTTGAAAATGCTCGTACACCCCGTCGGGAACGAGGAACTTCGCGTCCTCCGGCCAGCCGTAGGCGCGCTTGGCGAGTCGGACCTCGTCCTCGCCGAGTGGCTCGCCGTGCGCCGCACTCGTGTCCTGCTTGTGGGGGGCTCCGTAGCCGATGTGGCTGTCAACGATGACGAGCGTCGGCCGGTCGGGGCACACGCGGAACGTGCCGATCGCCCGCTCGAGGAGCGTGAGGTCGTTGGCATCACCGACACGCGTGACGTTCCAGCCGTAGCCGAGGAAGCGCGCCGCGACGTCCTCGCTGAAGGCGAGCGCCGTGGAGCCCTCGATCGTCACGTGGTTGTTGTCGTAGAACCAGCACAGATTTGCGAGGCGGAGATGGCCCGCCAGCGAGGCCGCCTCGCCCGAGAGACCCTCCATCATGTCGCCGTCGCCGGCGAGGGCGTAGACGTCGTAGTCGAACATCGAGAAGTCCGGCCGGTTGAAGTGCACGGCCAGCCACCGGGCGGCGATCGCCATCCCGACGCTCGTCGCGACCCCCTGGCCGAGGGGACCGGTGGTCGTCTCCACGCCGGAGGTCCAGCGGTACTCGGGATGCCCCGGGCACTTGCTGTCGAGCTGCCGGAAGTGGCGGATGTCGTCGAGCGTCACGGACGGTTCGCCCGGCACCTCGTAGTGGGCGTCCACCGCCTTCGTGCCGGTCAGGTGGAGGAGCGCGTAGAGAAGCATCGAGGCGTGCCCGGCCGAGAGGACGAAGCGGTCGCGGTTCGGCCAGATCGGATCCGCGGGATCGAAGCGGAGGACGCGCTGCCAGAGGCAGTAGGCGAGCGGCGCCATCCCCATCGGTGTCCCGGGATGACCCGAGTTCGCCTGCTGCACGGCGTCGATCGCGAGCGTGCGAATCGTATTGACGCACAGCTGATCGAGGTCCTTCGTCATGCGCGAGCCCCCATGCCAGCGAGGTAGGCGGCGGCGCCCCGGAGCGCGGTCTTCGGGTCGAGGATGACCCTCACGGGGATGCGGCCCAGCCACTCGGAGAAGCGACCCTTGTCCGTGAACGCGCGCATGAACGTCCCGTCGGCGATCCTCGTCAGGATCTTGGGCGCGATGCCGCCGCCGACGTACACCCCGCCGGTAGCGAGCGCCTTCAGCGCGAGGTTCCCCGCCTCGGCCCCATAGGCCGACACGAAGGAGCCCGGGACCCGAGACGACGCGTTCCCAGCTGACGTGCCCGAAACGCTCCATCAGCCGGACGAGGATCGCGATCTCCGCGGCGTTGCGTGGTCCGAAGTCGGCGTGGCCGCCCTCGGACGCGCAGACGCGGTGGCGCGTCCCGTCCCAGTAGAGCAGGGCTTCGCCGAGGCCGGTCCCGGCCGCGATGAGCGCGGCGTTTCCCCCGACGACGGGGGCGCCCGGATTCAGGACCTTCAGCTGGTCGGGAGGGAGCGTCGCGATGCCGTGGGCCGTCGCCTCGAGGTCGTTCAGGAGGACCACGCGCTCGAGCGCGAGCACCCGTCCCAGGGCGGGTGCGTCGATCACCCAGCCGAGGTTCGGCATCCGGGTGCGGCCGTCGGCAACGGGCCCGGCAACCCCGAAGCAGGCCGCCACGGGAACGTCGGCACGGTCGCGGAGAAAGGCCCGCACGACGTCCTCGAGACCCCGATACCCCTCGTTCATGAAGTGCGTCTCGACGACGGCCGTCAGCACGCCATCCGCAGCCGTGTAGAGGGTCAGGTTCGTCTTGGTCGCACCCACGTCCCCCGCGAGGAGCAGGTCTGGCCGCGCCCCGCTCATCGTCCCGCGAGCCTCCGGAAGCCCCGGATGAGTGCGTTGGTGGAGCCATCGTGGGCCAGGCGGGGGAGGAGGCGGAGCGTCTCGTCCGTGATCCGATTCTTGGAGTAGTCGAGGTAGAGGCCGGCGCCCTCGGCCATGAAGCGCTCGCCGCGACCGGGGTCTTCCGCGAAGAGCGTGCGGAGGTGGACGTCGCGCATCTCGGCGTGGTGCGCCCGGAGCGCCTTCCAGGCTGTGCGCTCGTGGAGCGGCGAGATGCGCGTCGCCATGGTCAGCCAGCCTTCCGGAGGGTCTCGGACTTCTCCGCGAGGCAGGCGAGGAGGTCCTCCCACGACTTGACGAAGGCGGCCGCGCCCTCCTCCTGCAGCTTCGCGGCGAGCGCGTCGACGTCGATGCTGGCTTCCCGGAAACGGCCGATGACCTCCTCGGCGTCTCCGCCGTCGCGCGCGAGCGGGGCGCCGAGCTCGCCGTGGTCGGCGAGCGCGAGAAGCGTCTTCTCCGGCATCGTGTTGATCGTGTGCGGGGCGGCGAGCCCGACGATATAGAGCAGGTCGGACATCTTCGGGTCCTTCGTTCCCGTGCTCGCCCAGAGGAGGCGCTGCGAGCGGGCGCCCCGGTTCAGCAGCCGGAGCCAGCGGTCCGAGGCGAGAAGATCGCGGTAGGCCCTGTACGTCCGCTTCGCCACCGCGATCCCAAGACGCCCCCGCAGCGCGGGCGGCACGCGGTCGCCCACCGCCGCGTCCCAGCGGCTGACGAAGAGCGACGCGACGGAGGGGACGTGGGCGTTCAGCCCCGCCGCGACGCGTCGCTCGATCCCCCGGACGTACGCCTCGGCCGCGGCGAGGTACTGCTCGCGCGAGAAGAGGAGCGTCACGTTCACCGGGACGCCGGCGAAGATCGCCTCCTCGATCGCCGGCACGCCCTCGCGGGTCCCGGGGATCTTGATGAACAGATTCGGCCGCTCCGCCCGCGCATGGAGCTCCTTGGCCGCCGTCACCGACCCCGGCGTGTCGTAAGCGAGCGTCGGCGAGAGCTCGAGCGACACCCAGCCGTCGACGCGGTTCGTCAGCTCGTGGATCGGGCGGAAGAGATCGGCCGCCTGGGTCAGATCCTCGAGCGCCAGGTCGAAGAAGAGCGCCTCCCCCGCCCGGCCCGTGCGCAGCTTCTCGCGGATGGCCGGGTCGTACTCCGCGCCGCTGCGGATCGCGTGGTCAAAGATGGTCGGGTTCGAGGTGAGACCGGTGACCGAGAACTCCTCGATGTACCGGCGGAGACCTCCACTCCGGAGGAGACCGCGTGTGATGTTGTCGAGCCAGATGCTCTGGCCGGCGTCGTGCAGCCGTCGTGTGCCGTTCATGTTCCCTCCGGTGCGCCATCGGGTGAGTGCCAGCCGCCGACCTCGGCCGCGAGCGGCGCCGCCTCGGCCGGCCCCCAGCTGCCGGGCTCGTAGATGTAGATCGGGGTCACGCCACCGAGGATCGGCTGCACGATCGCCCATGCCGCCTCGACGCTGTCCTGGCGCGCGAAGAGCGTCGCGTCACCGGCCATGGCATCGCCGAGCAGGCGCTCGTAGGCGTCCATCTCCTCCCCGTCCGGCTGGTGGACCACCCGGAGCTCGGTCGGGTCGGTCGTCATCTGCTCGCCCGGGCGCTTCACGCGCGCGCCGATCGCGATCGTCACGTCCGGGCTCAAGCGGAAGCGCACGTAGTTCGTCTCGTTCGGGCAGAGCTTGCTGAGCGGCGGCCGCCGCAGCGTGACCAGCACCTCGGTGGTGGTCGTGGCCAGGCATTTTCCCGCCCGGATGAAGAACGGGACACCGTCCCAGCGCCAGGAGTCGATGTGAAGCCGGACGGCGGCGAACGTCTCGACCGTCGAGTCGGGGGCCACACCCGCTTCCTGTCGGTAGCCGCGGAACTGCCCCCGCACCAAGTCCTCAGCCTTGAGGGGCTCGATCATCCGGAAGACCTTCACCTGCTCGTCGCGGATCGCCTCGTGGTACGTGGTCGCCGGCGGCTCCATGGCGAGGAAGCCTACCACCTGGAGCATGTGGTTCTGGATCACGTCACGGATGGCGCCGGCCTCCTCGTAGAACTGCCCCCGCCCCTCGACGCCGAAGCGCTCGGCCATGGTGATCTGGACGCTCTCCACGTAGTGGCGATTCCAGATCGGCTCGAGGAATGTGTTGGCAAAGCGGAAGAGGAGGAGGTTCTGCACCGGCTCCTTCCCCAGGTAGTGATCGATGCGGAAGATCGCCGACTCGTCGAACACCCGGTGGAGCGTCGCGTTCAGAGCCTGCGCCGACGGCAGGTCGCGCCCGAACGGCTTCTCCAGAACCACGCGCGCGCCGTGGGCACATCCCGAACGGGCCAGCCCCTCGACCACCGTTGCGAACAGGCTCGGCGGGATGGCGAGGTAGTGGAGCGGCCGCGCCGTGTCACCGAGGGCCTTCCGGAGGCCGGCGTAGGTGGCATCGTCCCCGTAGTCACCGCCGACGAAGCGGAGCCGGCTCACGAAGCGCGCGAACACCGCCTCGTCGACACCGCCGCCGTGGCGCTCGATGCTCTCCCGGGCGCGCGCCCGGAGACGCTCGAGGGTCCAGCCCGTCCTGGCGACGCCGACGACGGGAACGTCCAGGTGGCCGCGGCGCGCCATCGCATGCAGCGCCGGGAAGATCTTCTTGTAGGCAAGATCGCCGGTCGCGCCGAAGAAGACGAGCGCGTCGCAGCGGGCCACGCTCATGTCCGCGGTCCCTTCTCCACGTGCCCACCGAACTCGAACCGCATGGCGGAGAGCACCCGATCCTGGAAGTCGGCCTCGCCCCGCGAGGCGAAGCGCTCGAGGAGCGCGGCGGCGAGGACGTGCGCGGGCACGGCTTCGTCGATCGCCGCGTCGAGCGTCCAGCGCCCCTCGCCCGAGTCCGACACCCGGCCAGTGAAGCTCACGAGCGTCGAGTCGCGGGCGAGCGCGGCGGCGGTCAGATCGAGGAGCCACGAGGCGATCACGCTGCCGCGCCGCCACACTTCCGTGATGTCGGCCAGGTCGAGATCGTACTGGTAGTACTCCGGGTTGCGGAGCGGCGTGGTCTCCGCGTCCGCCGCTGGGGGGCGCTTCCCGACGTTCGCGTGCCGCAGGATGTTCAGGCCCTCGGCGTAGGCCGCCATCAGCCCGTACTCGATGCCGTTGTGCACCATCTTCACGAAGTGACCGGCGCCGCTCGGGCCGCAGTGGAGATAGCCCCGCTCGGCGGTGCCGGCGCGCCGCTCACGTCCCGGGGTGGGGCCGATCGACCCGGTGCCCGGCGCGAGCGTTGCGAACAGCGGATCGAGACGCTCGACGACGTCGCGCTCCCCGCCGATCATGAGGCAGTAGCCGCGCTCGGCCCCCCACACGCCGCCGCTCGTCCCGCAGTCGACGTAGTGGAGGCGCCGCGCCGCGAGCCGCTTGGCGCGCTCGATGTCGTCGCGGTAGTAGGAGTTCCCCCCGTCGACGACGACGTCGCCCGCGGCGAGGCGCGACGCGAGGTCGTCGAGCGTCGAGTCGACGACCGCTGCGGGCACCATGAGCCAGAGGACGCGCGGCGGCCGAAGGCGTCGCACGAGGTCGTCCAGCGAATCGGCACCGACCGCGCCCTCACGGGCGAGGGCTTGAATCGGGGCCGGCACCGCATCGTGCACGACGCACTCGTGGCCACCGCGCATGAGGCGCCGTACCATGTTGGCCCCCATGCGCCCGAGACCGATCATCCCGAGTTGCATCCGCTCCTCCTCTCGACGTTGACCACGAAATCGCGACCCTCCCAGCGGTCGGCCTGGGGCCAGAAGAACGTGAAGCGGATCGGAGCGATCTGGTCGCGCGGAATCGGGATGTCCACGACGTCGATGCCGAGCGCCGTGGACGTCGAGGGGGTGTCCGTGACGACGGCCCACTCGTCGGCGGTCCATCGCAGGCGGAACGCGCCCCCCGCCTGGATGCGCAGGATCGCCTCCGGACGCACCGCGCGCGCCCGCCGCTTGAAGCTCCAGACCTCGATCGGCTGCGGGCGACCCGCGCCCTGGTAGCGCTCGGCGACCGCGGGGATACGGTCGAACACCCGGCCCTCGTGCGCTGAGCGGAGGAGCTTCACGTACTCGGCATGCGCCCACATGAGCGGCATCGCCGACCCCGTCGGCCGACCGAGACGCATGCGGACCGCGGGTCGGTCGGGCGCGTCCCACACCTGCTCCGGGAGCAACCCCGCCGCGGTGGCGAAACCCTCCATGGCGCGAAGATACGGGCCGACGTCGCGCCCGGCGGCGAGCTCGTGGTGTCCGCGCTCGCCGGTGAGGAGCGGCCAGGCCCGGCCCCGCCCCCAGCCGTCGAACGGCCCGCCGTCGTCGCGCTGCCCGTAGCCATCGTGGTTGTACCGACGCCAGCACGGGCCGAAGGGCGTCTCCACTTTGAGCGTCGCGTCCACCACGCGCAGCGAATCCTCCACGATCGTCTGACCCGGCTTCAAGATCCCATATCGGACGAGCTCGAGGAATCCCGCATCGACGACCTCCTTGGCCGGGAACTCGGTGCGCTCGCCGGGAGGCCGGTTGCGGATCGTCAGGACGCCGCGGTCGGGGTCTTCGTCGGGCTCGGGGTCGTTCGGGTCCACGGGTCGGATCCGGATGAAGTGCCGCCGAATACCGGGGACCAGCGAGCCGTCGGTCGTGACGGTCCAGGCCTCGACGTGGCTCGCGAGGAAGTCGGCATAGCGCGCGACGAACGCGGCAGTCGCCTCCTCGCCGCGTTCACGGGCGAGGCAGGCCGCGCAGGTGAGCGCGGCGATGCTCGACGCGAGCGTCGAGGGCGAGTAGCCGCTGTTCTCCTCCCAGCGCTCCTGCGGCGTGACCGGCCCCTCGCGCATCAGGTAGCCGGCGGCGCGCAGCACCATCGGATAGGGATCGAAGTCGCGCAGCGCCCTGGCTTCGTGCAGCTGCCAGGCGAGAAGGATCGGGAACGCCACCTCGTCGAGCTGGATCCCCCGCCAGTAGGGCTCCCCGTCGATCCAGAAGTTCTGGTGGAATCCCCCGTCCGGTCGCTGGGAGCACGCGAGGTAGATGAGCGCCCGGAGCGGCGTCTCCGTGTTGCCGGCCGCCAGGAGTCCGGTCGTGCTGTTCACCATGTCCCGTGTCCAGACGAGGTGATACCCGCCCAGGTCGTCGTCGCCCTTCGTCTCGCCCCACGGGATGCTGAGCGACGCGATCATCGCGCCGGGATACGTCTTGTCCTCGTGGGCGAGAAGCACGCGATGGCTCGCCCGATAGAGGCGCCCGCCGTCACCGCTCGCGCCCGCCAGGGGCACGAGGTGGCGGCACGCGCGTTTCCACTGCTCGATGAAGCGCTCCCGGTGCTCGGCGAAGGGAAAGCCGAGCGACTGCAGCAGGGTGGTCGCCGCGTGGTGCAGGCTATTGCCGAAGGCCAGGCCGAGGGTGAACTCCTCGCCCCGTCGCGGGTCGAGCTGACCGATGAGGGCGATGTTGCCCTTCTCCGCCGCGTC
>VBLA01000007.1 GCA_005879245.1 Deltaproteobacteria bacterium | reverse complement strand
ACTACGTTCCACGCTTCCTGGCCGTCGTCCGCGTGGTCGAGGGCAAGCAGGTCTGTCGCCGGCCGCAGGTTCCGACGACACTGGCCGACGCGGCAGCTCCTGTCGTCGACGCAGCAGCTCCTGTCGTCGACCCGCGACGGGGCGTGATCACCCAGGCCCGGCGATAGGGGTGTGCGCTGGGAGTGTGGGCTGCCGGCTCGGGAACCAGCACGCCGGACGGTTCACATCGCTCCTCCAAGACCCAATGCGCCAGCCTCCGGAGTCCCTCAACTCGCCCCCTCCCGCCACCCTCCGGAGCCGGCAACTAGCGCCCTAGCGCTGTTTCTCCATCGGTAGCGGCTTCATGATCGCGAGCACCGCGCCGGTCGGATCCTGTAATACGCCGAAGCGACCGACACCTGGGATGTCCTCGGGGCTCATCGGGATCGTCGCGCCGCGCTTCCTGGCGCGCGCGATCGTCGCGTCGGCGTCGTCGACGGCGACGTAGGGCAGCCAATGCGGCGGCACTCCGCCGGGCAGGTGGCTCGTCACGCCGCCGCGGTCGACGCCGCCCTTGGACAGGATGTGGTAGGTGCCGCCGGGGCCCATGTCCATCGAGCGGTGGGAGAACCCGAGGACCTTCTCGTAGAACGCGAGCGCCTTCGTCGGGTCACTGGTATGAAGCTCGTTCCAGAAAAAGCGGCCGGGGGTCGCCGGCGCGTCGGGGGGATCACCTGTGGCGTTCTTGAACAGGGACAGCTCGGCCCCCTGCGGGTCGGCGATCCTCGCCCTCCGGCCGACGCCCGGGACATCGGAGGGCGCCTCGACCACCTTGCCACCGTTCGCGGTGACCGCCTTCGCGGTCGCGTCGACGTCCTCGACGGAGACGCACGAGATCCAGTGCGCCGGCTGGCGGTCGTTTTTGGGCGGCGCGTAGCCGCCGATCATCGTGTCGGCCGTGTCGCCGGCACAGATCATCTCGTAGGTGAAGTCGCCCAGAGGGAACGGCACGGTCTTCCACCCGAGCACCTCGCCGTAGAATGCCTGAGCCTTCTTGGCGTCCCTGGACACGAGCTCGAACCACACGAACTTTCCGGGAAGCGGTTCGCGATCGGACATGGAATTTTCTCCTTTCGTCTCTAAGGACGATCGAGCCAGCCGCAATCCGACACCCTGGTGAACAATTTCGCAATCGCTCGATTTCTCACGGTTCACTAACCGCGGCGGTCGCGCGATCGTGCAGCCGAGCTCGACGAGGATGCTGGCAGCGTGAGGGGCCGGCTACGCCCTGACCCACGCGACCGCCGACCACGATTGGTCCATGTTCGAGCTGGCGCACGAACATATCCGACGGCGATCTCGGAGAGCGTAGTCTTCCACTACCGACCCATGGCTCCTCGCGGGTTGCGCCCCGTAGCCGAATCACGCAATGAGAGGCGCGTCTTTCGGCATAGGAGGCGCGCATGCTCGACGAAGAGGATCTCCGCAAGATCGTGCAGGCCGTCCGCGCGGTCCTGAACGCCGAGCAGTCGGTGTCCGGGACGATCGGCGACCGCTGGGCCGGCGGGCAGCTCGTGCTCAGGCCGGGCAAGGCCGGGACGCAGGAGAAGGTCGTGCCCATCGATGGCTTCTTCCGGAAGATCATCAATGTCCGGGAGCGGCTCCGCGTGCTCGAGCAGCGGATCAACAGCCATCCGAAGCTCGACGACCAGGATCGCGTGCAACTCCAGGACTACGTCACGCGCATCTACGGGAGCCTCACCACCTTCAACCTCCTGTTCGCCGATCCGAACGACCGCTTCGTCGGCTCCGGCGGCAAGGACGAGGACTGACCGCAATGCTGCGCGGCACGATGCAGGACCGCCCCCTCACCATCGCGGCCCTCCTCGAGCACGGGCAGCGGATTCACGGCGGGAGCGAGGTGGTAACCTGCGAGGGCGAAGGCGTCCGCCGCGCCCGCTTCGGCGAGGTGGGAGAGCGGGCGGAGAGGCTCGCCGCCGGGCTCTCGCGCCTCGGCGTGCGGGCCGGCGATCGCGTCGGCACCTTCTGCTGGAATGCGCAGGAGCACCTCGAGGCCTACCTCGCCGTCCCGTCGATGGGCGCGGTGCTCCACACGCTCAACGTGCGCCTCTTCCCCGAGCAGCTCACGTACGTGATCAACCACGGCGAGGATCGGATCATCCTGGTCGACGATTCGCTCGTACCCATCCTTGCCCGTGTCGCCCGCGAGCTCAGGACCGTCGAGCACTACGTCGTGATCGGGTCCGGGGACCCCGCCCCGCTCGGGCTGCACGCCCTGCGCTACGATGCCCTCCTCGCCGCCGAGCAGCCGGGCTATGCGTGGCCCGCGCTCGACGAGCAGGCCGCCGCGGCGATGTGCTACACGAGCGGCACCACCGGGAACCCGAAGGGCGTCGTGTACACCCACCGCTCGACCTTCCTCCATTCGCTTGCCGCCTCGTCCGGCTCGGTCTTCGCGCTGAGCGATCACGACCGGATCCTCCTGATCGTCCCGATGTTCCACGCCAACGCCTGGGGGCTCCCCTATGCCGGGTGGCTCGTCGGGGCGGATCTCCTGATGCCGGGGCGCTTCCTGCAGGCGGAGCCCCTCTGCCGGCTGATCGCCACCGAGCGGCCGACCATGTCGGGGGCGGTGCCGACGATCTGGAGCGACATCCTGCGCCACGCCGAGACACATCCGATCGACCTCTCCTCGCTCCGGCTCGTCGCCTGCGGTGGCTCCGCCGTCCCGCGGAGCCTCATCGAGCGCTTCCAGGAGCGCCACGGCGTCCGCATCGTGCAGGCCTGGGGCATGACCGAGACGAGCCCGCTCGCCGCGATCGCCGTCCGGCCGAAGGGCCGCCCTCCCGAGGAGGAGATGGAGTGGCGGGCGAAGACGGGCCGCGTCGTACCGGGCGTCGAGCTCCGTCTAGTGGACGAGGCCGGCCGCGTCCTTCCGTGGGACGGCGAGACGGCCGGCGAGATCGAGGTGCGCGGCCCGTGGGTGACGGCCGCCTACTACCGGGACGACGCGCCCGAGAAGTTCGACCAGGGCTGGCTCCGCACCGGCGACGTCGGCACGGTCGACGCTCGGGGCTTCATCCAGATCACCGACCGCGCCAAGGACGTCATCAAGTCAGGCGGGGAGTGGATCTCCTCGGTCGAGCTCGAGAACCAGCTCATGGCCCACCCGGACGTGCTCGAGGCGGCGGTCGTCGGCGTCCCCGACCCGCGCTGGGGGGAGCGCCCGCTCGCCTGCGTCGTGCTGCGACCGGGCGTGCACTCGACGGACGAGACGGTCCCGAAGCTGCAGGCGTTCCTCGCCGCGCGGGTCGCCCGCTGGTGGGTTCCCGAGCGCTGGTCCGTGATCGACGAGGTGCCGAAGACGAGCGTCGGCAAGTTCGACAAGAAGTTCTTGCGGGCGCGCTACGCCGAGGGCGCGCTCCGGGTGATCGGACCGCTCACTCCCGCCTGACCGCTTCCACGACGAGCCCCATCTGGAGGTCCTCCGGCACCTCCAGCGTCGGATTCTGCTGCGCGAGGATGTTCAGCATGCGGCCGCGCACGGCGGCGAGGATCTCGGGATGGGGGAAGATGTAGAAACGCTCGTCGCGAATCGCCTCGAGGACGCGCTCCGCGACGGTCGCGGGCGGGAGACCGCCTGTCACCAGCCCCTCGTAGGAGGCGCGGAGTGCCTGCTCGGCTTCCGTGAGGGGCTGCTCTTCCCCCCGGAGCCCCGCCGGACGGTTCCGCTCCGAGCTCATGATGTTGGTGCTGACGAAACCGGGGCAGAGGACCGACGCCTTCACCTTCGCCCCCACCATCGCGAGCTCATGGTGCAGCGACTCCGAGAACGTGACCACGGCGAACTTCGTCGCGTGGTACACCGCACCGAGGGGGAGCGAGAGATGCCCCGCCATCGAGGCGGTGTTGACCACGTGCCCCTCGGTGTCCTGCTGGAGCAGGATGGGCACGAAGGTGCGGATGCCGTGGATCACTCCCCAGAGGTTGACCCCCAGCACCCACTGCCAGTTCTCGAGGGTCTGCTGCCACGAGAGACGGAAGTCGCCTCCCACCCCGGCGTTGTTGCAGACGACGTGTACCGCCCCGAAGGCGTCGAGCGTCTTCTGGGCGAGCGCGTCGACGTCGGCCGCGCGCGTCACGTCGGTTCGCACGGCGAGCGTCGGCGCCCCCTTGGCCTTGACCGTGCGCTCTGCCGTGCGGAGCGCACCTTCTTCGACGTCGGCCAGGACCACCTTCATGCCCTCGGCCGCGAACCGCTCCGCCAGGGCGAGTCCGATGCCACTCGCGGCCCCGGTGACGACGGCCACCCGCCCCTCGAACTCCTTCATGCGAATCCTCCTCGCTCTGGGCCGCGCGACCTCATGCGCCGCCCTTCTCGAAACGCCACCGCGGGATCCAGCGCGGAACGCGACGGCAGTACGAAGCGTACTCCTCACCGAAGCGCGCGCCGAGCGTGGGCTCCTCGTAGAGCACGACGAACAGGTGAAAGGCCAGGGCCAGACCGGCAGCGTAGGCCAGGATCGGCTTGCTGGCGAAGAGGAGCCCCTGGCCGATGACCATCGGGGCAGCCACGGGATCCGGTGTGCCGTGGCCTTCGCGGACGAAACGTCCGAGGAAAGCAACGAAGAGCGGAAGGCCGAGAAGAAGGAGGCCCACGCCGATCCAGCGCGTCGCCGGCGAGCCGAGGAGCGGCGGTGCGAGCCTCCAGCCCGACAGCCGATACGGCACGAGGCCGACGATCGTCCCGGGGACGAGAGCGACGAAGAGGATCGTGCCGAGGGTCGGCCCGAGAAGGGAGCTCTTCGCCCGGCTCTGCATGGGGGCTCGGACGAGTTCTCGCCCGCCCGCCCGAGCCCTGTCAACGCGGTGTGACGCGGGGCCGACGTGTCACATCGGTTCCGGCCCGCCCCCGTCCACGATCGAGCGCCGCCGGCTCAGCGCAGACTCGAGCCGTACGGACGCGGCGCCTCATCGATGGGTGCCCCGGCCGGTGCCCCGCCCGCCCCGGCTCGCGTCGCCGGCGGGATCACGTCCGCGTCCCAGGACACGTCGGCCGGGCACCACTGCCAGACTCCGAGCGAAAGGACTCGGGTCAGCACCGTCGGGATGCACATGGCCCGATTCACTTCCACGTGCCGGTTGGTGAGCCGGTCGCTCGGCCCGCAGGCACTGAGGACGTCGTCGCTCTTGATCTCGTTGAGCTCCTGGGTCGGCATCGCGAGGCCGATGATCGGTATCGGGACCACGGCGATCAGGGAGTTGTCCGTCCATTCGCTGCCCGAGCAGTGGACGGTGCCGGCGGGTCGCGGCCGACCGCTCTCGTTGACCAGCACCTGGGTGGTGAGCGCGGTGCACCCGGCCAGAGAAAGCACGAGGATGGCGGCCAGGAGCTTCCCTGCAGACGAGCCTGTCGCGGATCGAGTCATCGCTCTACCTCCTTTTCCCTTTCGGCCCGTGCGCGCCCCCCCGCGAAGAAAGCGGCCGAATCCGAAGGCGGAGTCCTTCGCGCGCGCGGTCACCTTCGGAGCGACCGGTTCGCTATCGCAGCGCGCAGGCGTCGCGCCCGGGCACCAGACTCGAAAGGTACCACCATGGTAGCGCGACGGTCGTCACCCGCAATCCCCAGAAATCAAGCAATACCGGTGCCAGCCCGCGCCGTTGCTCTCCCCCTCGCCCGCCCCTCGCTGGGCGCACCGCCCACCTTGACAGTCGCGTCGTTGGGGGCCTATCCGCGACGGACGGAGCTATACGATCTCCGGCGCCGGTCGTCCTGACGCCCGACGGCGCGTCTCACGACCGCGATTCGCGCCGTACCGCGCCTTCCGCCGCGGCAAGCTCCGCGGGTGCTGCAACCCCGTGCTCGACCACGAGCCGCTCGAGCGCCGCGAGCCAGCAATCGTAGTACGGTGCGTCGGGATGCGCGCCGATCTCGGCGATCAGGCGCTGCTGGAACTCGTGCCACGGGAGCCCGAGGTGCCGGACGACGCCGAGCGCCAGGCCGAACACCCGCCCCTGCCACGGCGCTTCGAACACGAGCTCGCCGTTCCGGCGCGGAAGGGCCGCCGGCCCACCCATCTGCGCGACCTCCGAGCCCACGACAACCGGCGCGGCAACTCCCTGCCCCCCCCGCGGGCCGTTCGGGCAGAACCAGGTAGCGGATCTCCGCGCTCGAGTCCCAGACGCGGATCTCGACGCTCTCCGGCAGGTCGAGACCCATCTCGCGCAGGACCACGCGCGGCTCGCGGACGAGCCGCGACCGGTACGCGGCGCTCTTGTACCAGGTCGGGGGCAGGCCGAGCACCGGCCAGGGGTAACACGAGCAGAGCGTGCACACGACGACGTTGTGCACCGCCTCCGTGTTCTCGACCACGACCATGTGGTCGCCTTCGGGCCCGGCGTAGCCGAGCTCGCCGATCGCAGCCGTCGCGTCGGCGAGCAGGCGTCGCCGGTACGCCGGATCGACCCAGGCACGGGCCACGACGCGCGCGCCGTTCATGGGGCCGATGTCGTTCTCGTAGGCACTGACGACGGCGTCGATGAAGCTCTCGTCGACGAGCCCCTTCTCGCGCAGCAGCTCCTCGAGGGCCCGGGTCCGCACCTCGACGTCGGTCAGCGGGGCCGGGTGGTGATGGTCACCCTTCGGGCCGTGGTCGTGCCGCTCCTCCGACGCGCTCATGCGGGCTTCAGGTAGCTCTCCCAGAGATCCACGTGGATGGTCTCGGTGGCCCCCGCGGCGGTGCACCAGAGCTCGCGCGCCGAGAAGCGCACGCTGTACGCCGGTTCCGCACAGGGCACGTCGCGGTGGGCCGCGACGTCGGGCAGCCGGAAGGCCCCGTCGACCCGAACGATCGTGCCGCGCTTCCCGCGCACATAGCGCGGGCAGCGCGTGTGCCCGCCGGGATGGTCGTTCCGGACCTCCACGAAGTCACCGACGACGAAGAGCGGCGCTTGGGAACCCGTCGACGTCGGGATGTGGAGCGGGGGCACCGGCTGCGACAGCGGGAAGCTGCCGCCGGCACGCCCGACGAGCTCCTCGCGCGTCACCACGCCCTTCTCGACCAGCAACGTCGCCAGCGCCGTGAGCCAGCGTTCATAGTATGAAGCCCGGAGGTAGTGCGACGGCCGCATGCGCTCGATCGCGAAGCGGAAGGCGTCGGTCGGACCGGCGAGCCGCCGGGTCGCACTCCCCCCGACCAGGCCGAAGACCCGGCGCTCCCAGCGATGGTGGAACACCGGCTCGCGCTTCTCCACCTGGACCGGGCCGAACCCGTCCATCCCACCCATGTCGTGGAGACCGTTCATCGTGCTCCGAGGGGCAGGGCTACCATGGACGTCGGCCGCGTGCCAGGCGCATCGCCGCCACCCGTGACGCGGGCGACCGCCGCGAGTAGTATCCGCCGCGGTGCGCGAGACCAGTCGCGAGACGGATCTCGATCTCAAGTCCTGGCAGAACGTCCAGGACCCATTCCCGCTCTACGCCCGGCTCCGGGACCACGACCCAGTGCACTGGAGCGAGAGTCTCAACGCCTGGGTGGTCACGCGCTTCGAGGACGTCGTCGAGATCTTCAACCGCCCCGACACGTTCTCCTCCGATCGCTTCCGCAAGATCGACGACCGGTACGCGAGTGACCGCCCCGCGGTGCGGGCGGTCGCCGACGTGCTGGGCCACTGGCTCGTCTTCCGCGACCCTCCCGACCACGACCGCCTGCGGAGCCTCCTGTAGAGCTCGTTCACGCCGAAACAGCTCGAGACGAGCCGCGATCGCGTCCAGCGAACCGTCGACGCGCTCCTCGACCGCGTCGTCGCGCGCGGCGCCATGGACTTCATCCGGGAGCTCGCCTTCCCCCTCCCGGCGACGGTCATCGCCGGGTTGATGGGCGCCCCGGAGGAGGACCTCGAGCCGATCAAAACCTGGTCCGATCGCCTGGCGGCCTACCTCGGCGGGGCGGTCGACGAGCGCGACAACTTCGCCGAGGCGAGCACCGGCATCGCCGGGCTGGTCGACTACTTCCGCACGCTCCTCCGCGAGCGCGCGCGCCGCCCGCGAGACGACCTGATGAGTCTCATGCTCCGCGCGGAGCACGAGGGCGACCGCCTGACGCACGACGAGGTGGTCGCGAACTGCATTCTCCTGCTCTTCGCGGGGCACGAGACGACGACGAACCTGCTCGGGAACGGCCTCTTCCACCTGCTCGGCCATCCCGCCCAGACGGCGCTCCTGCGGGCCGATCCCTCGCTGCTCCACGGCGCCGTCGAGGAGTGCCTCCGCTACGACGGTCCCGTGCCGGCCACCGTGAAGGTCGCGACGGAAGACGTCCCCTGGCACGACCGGACGATTCGCCGGGGGGACATGGTCATGCCCTTCATGGCGTCGGCCAACCGCGACCCCCGGCAGTTTCCCGATCCCGACACGCTCGACGTCCGCCGCCCGGCCGAGCGCCACGTGGCATTCGCGTGGGGGATCCACTTCTGCCTGGGCGCGTGGCTCGCGCGGCTCGAGGCGCGCGTCGTCCTCGACACCGTGTTCCGGCGGCTGCCGGGCCTGGGGCTCGCGTCGTCGGAACCACGCTGGAAGCCGATGATCTTCCTGCGTGGGCTCGAGGCACTTCCGCTCAGCTGGCCGCGCCCGTGAGCCCCCATCACTCCATGTTGGGCTCGATCCGGATGAGCTCCGATCGGTCCCCGTTCGCCTCAACCGTCAGCAAGTTGCCGACGCCCGCGAAGTAGTACTTGGGCGAGACGTCCCCAGGCGATATGGGAGCAGACTCGGTGGTCTTCAGGCAGTTGTTGAACGTGCCGGGGGGGAAGGGAACGCTGACAGTATCGGTGAGACTCGACACTTCCGCCACGTCCTCGGCCTCCCCGAGCAGGAACTCCTGGCGGTAGAAGTCCCCGATGGCAGGGTGAGCCTCCATGACGAGGCCCGGCTGGGCGCCACCCACACCGGCCGTCCAGGTGCCCGACAGGTCGACGGGCAATCCCCGGTCGTCGATCAGGGTCGTGTTCTCGCCGAAGTACCACACGTTGCCGCCGTCGTCCTGGGCAAACCAATCGCGCGTGTCTTCCGCAAGAGCGCCGTTGAGCTCTCGAATGTCGTGGACTTCGACGCAGGTGACACCCAGAATCACCCTGGTGGTGTGAGTCACGATGAACTCGTCGTGCTCGAAGCCTCCCGGATCCTCCGTGACCGTCCCCTCGTAGACAAACGTCATGCCCGGCGGCAGGGGGAAGTAGGGATTGTCGATCGTGGTGCTATGGGTGAAGTTCGCCGGGGCGATGAGCGGGACGTAGGGGGCTGGCCCCAGCCGTTTGCAGACCATCTGCCGCAAGCCGTCCTGCTCCTTGCAACTCTTCAGTGCGTCTGTCGTGTCCGCCGCCGCTTGCTTGTCACACGCGTCTTTCGCCGTGGGATCGGAAAGGTCGGCGCACTTCCCCAGGGCGAGCCATTTGTCACTCTGTGCGGCAGCCCGGCAGGCGCGTAGTCCCCGTTCTGCCGTCGTCTTGCACGAGTGGGTCGCCTTCGCCGCGGCGACGTGCGAGCCGAAGATCCCGGCCGTCGCAAACACCAACGCCGTCACCCCAGTCCACGAGCGATGCCTTCTCATCGTCTCTCTCCTTCATGTCCGTACGCCGCTCCCGCGTTCGACAGCGGCCGGTGTGGCCGTGATCTCAAACGCCCTCGCGGGGCAGGAAGCGTCGCCGGGCGACTGGGATCGTGACTCGCTGGAGCTTCGATGCCACAGCCTACGGACCGGCACAAGACGAACTCGACCGTGGGCATCCGACATCTCCTCGACCTCCCACCCGAGCACCCGCCTCGCGACCGGTTCTCGCGTCGCTAGATGAAGTCCCGTATCGGGAGCTAGAATCCGTCGAGCCGGAGTTCGGAAAGGAGGCGCAATGAAAGGGGCCGTCATGCGCACGATCGGCGAGCCTCTCCGCATCGAGCAGGTCCAGGTCGACGCACCGGCACCGCGCGAGGTACTGGTGAGGACCGCCGCGGCGGGGGTCTGTCACAGCGACCTTCACGTCCTCCAAGGCTCGCTCCCCAGTCCGCTTCCGACCGTCCTCGGCCACGAGCCCGCGGGCGTCGTCGAGGCCGTGGGCAGCGAGGTGCGCCACGTGGCGCCTGGTGACCACGTGATCGGCTGCCTCTCGGTCTTCTGCGGCACGTGCGAGTACTGTGTCGGCGGGCGCCCGAACCTCTGCGAGGGCACCACGACGATACGCGGCCCGGACGAGCCGCCGCGGCTCGCGCAGGACGGCGAGCCGATCGCGCAGTTCGCCCACCTGAGCGCCTTCGCCGAGCGCATGCTGGTGCACGAGAACGCGCTGGTGCGGATCCGTCCTGATGTCCCGCTCGACCGCGTGGCCCTCATCGGCTGCGGCGTCACGACCGGACTCGGCGCCGTCTTCAACACCGCCCGCGTGCGCGCGGGAGCGACCGTCGCCGTCATCGGCTGCGGCGGCATCGGCCTCTCCGTCGTCCAGGGCTGCCGCATCGCGGGCGCGGGCCGCATCGTCGCCGTCGACACCGTTGCCTGGAAGCTCGAGCTGGCCGCCCATCTCGGCGCGACCGATGGGGTGAACGCGGCAGAAGCGAACCCGGTGCCGTCCGTCGTCGAGATGACGGCAGGCGGGGTCGACTATGCCTTCGAAGCGCTGGGGACGCCGGCCACGGTCCGCCAGGCGGTGCGCATGACACGCAAGGGCGGGACGATCGTCATGATCGGCGTCGTGCCCATGGGGACGAACGTCGAGCTCCCGGGTGCGGACATCGTGCTGCGCGAGAAGACGATCCTCGGCTGCATGATGGGATCGAACCGCTTCCGGGTCGACATGCCCCGCTACGTCGACCTCTACCGGAAGGGTCTCCTCCGCCTCGACGAGATGATCTCGGCGCGCCTGCCGCTCGAGCGCGTGAACGACGCTTTCGAGGCACTACGGCGCGGGACGGCGGCGCGGAGCGTTGTCGTGTTCGAGTCCTGAGCACGCGCCCCCGAGTCAGCGAGCCCGCGGGGGCGGCGTCTTGCCGAGGTCCGCCGCCGTGGGTGCGCCCTCCACCCAGTTGATGTCCCAGGCACGGTCGACGGTGATGAAGGTCAGGGAGTCCGCCGGGAGCCAGGCCTCGTGGACCATCTTCGCCGGCATGAAGTTGAACGATCCAGGGCCGAGCGGGGCCCGCTGCCCGTCGCACTCGAGCACCGCATTCCCGCGGATCATGGTGTGGGTCTCGTTGGCGGTGTGCCAATGCTTGCGCACGTGGATCGCGGACGGCGTGCGGATCATCAGCTGCGTCGCCTGGGTCGTCGGGTCGACGCGAAGGATCGCGATCTCGGGTGACTTCGCCCCGAGGTCGGGGACGATCCGGTTCCACGTGAGGTCTCCGTATCCGGCGAAGATCGGTAGCTGAGAGACCGCCTCCGGCGTCCGCGCTCTGGTACCGCAGCAGCACGCGGCGATGGCGAAGACGATCGCGACGGTCCCGTGTCGCTTCATGCGCAGGCCTCCCTCGTGGACTTCACGTTCGCTCCTGCGGCGGCATGGCTCGACGCACGTTCAGTAGCAACCGCGTAGGCGAGGTCGCGCGTCCACATGCTCGGCGTTCC
>VBLA01000006.1 GCA_005879245.1 Deltaproteobacteria bacterium | reverse complement strand
GGGTCGTCCTCGCACCGATCCTGGTCGTGGAACGCGGCCTTGCCGTGCTCCTCCGTATCGGAGGAGCCGCCGTGCCGCTCGCGACGCTCAGCCGGCTCGGAAGCTGGCTGGCGGCACGACCGGGCCGTGGAGCGCTGGAGGTGTCCGAGGCCGGTCTGGTCGCGCGCATCGCGCGGTTCGCCGCCAAGGCGACGCGGGACGCGATGGTGCCCCAGGTCGACCTCTGCGCCGTCCCGGATACGGCCTCCGTCGGTCAGGCGGTCGCGCTCGTGCGCGAGCGCGGGTTCTCCCGCCTGCCGGTCTTCCGGGAGCGCATGTTCAACATGATCGGCATCGTCTCCATTCTCGATCTCCTCGGCATCGTCGACCTCGAGCAACCGGTCACGGCGGTCATGCGGGAGCCGTTCTTCGTCCCCGCATCGAAGCCGTTGCCGGAGCTCCTCGGCACTCTGCAGGCCGAGGGGCGGAACGTGGCGCTGGTGGTCGACGAGTACGGAGGCGCGGTCGGACTCGTGACGGTCGAGGATCTCGTGGAGGAGATTGTCGGCGAGATCGAGGACGAATATGATGCCCCACGAGAGCTCTACCGGCAGGTGGCTCCCGGTGTCTTCCTCGTGAGCGCGCGGGCGCCCGTCCTCGAGGTGAACGAGCGTTTTGGTTGGAATCTGCCCCAGGGCGAGTACGAGACCCTCGCCGGCCTCGTTCTCGAGCGGCTCGGTCGCGTGCCGAAACCAGGTGACGGCGTAGTGGCGGGACGGGTGCGCCTCGAGGTCACACGCGCGAGCCAGCGCGCTGTGCAGGAGTTGCGCGTGCGCGAGCTCCAAACGATCCGGCGCTGAGATGGAACGAAGACGGCTCGCCGACCTGCTCGCCGAGGTGCAGAGCGGAACGTGTCCGATCGACGTCGCGCTTGACCGGCTGCGCGGCATGCCCTTCGAAGACCTCGGCTTTGCGAAGATCGATCATCACCGCGCGCTGCGGAACGGGTTCCCCGAGGTGGTCCTGGGCGAGGGCAAGACGCCGGAGCAGGTCATCGCGATCGCCCGGCACATGGTCGCCGCCGGGAGCAACGTGCTGGTGACACGCCTCGCGCCGGAAGGCGCCACCCAGCTCCGTGAGGCGCTGCCGGAGTTCGAGTATCACCCGACGCCGCGTCTGGCGGTTCGCCGCGCCGCGCCGGTGGTGCCCGGCGGCCGCGGCACGATCCTCGTCGTCTCGGGGGGCAGCGCCGATCTGCCGGTCGCCGAGGAAGCCGCCGTGACGGCGGAGTTCATGGGCAACCGGGTCGAGCGCCTCTACGACGTCGGCGTGGCCGGCCTCCACCGGCTCCTCGAGGGCCGCGAGCGGCTCTGGGAGGCGGCCGTCCTGATCGTGGTCGCCGGGATGGAAGGCGCGCTGCCGAGCGTGGTGGGGGGCCTCGTCGAGCGGCCCGTGGTCGCCGTGCCGACGAGCGTCGGCTACGGCACGAGCCTCGGCGGCCTGGCCGCGCTCCTCGCCATGCTCAACTCCTGTGCCGCCGGGGTCGTGGTGGTGAACATCGACAACGGCTTCGGAGCCGCGGCCGCCGCCACGCGCATCAATCGCACCGACGGGTGATGGCCGAGATCACCTCGGGCCGCACCCGGCGGATGCTGTCCGTCGGGCGGCTCACCACCGCGGTGGGTGGGAGCTACCTCTGGCAGGCGATCAAGCGGCCGTTCCAGTCGGTTTCGCGGACGGAGCAGACGTTGCTCGACGCGCACATCCGGAACGCCGAGCGCGTCGTCGCGCGCTCGAAGGAGCTGCGCGGCGCCTTCATGAAGCTCGTGCAGATGCTGAGCATGCGGAGCGACCTCTTCCCGCCCGAGGCGCTCGAAGTGCTCTCCGTCGTCCAGTCATCGGTACCGGCCATGCCCTACGCACGGGTGCAGGAGGTCCTCAGGGCAGAACTCGGCGCGCCGCCCGAAGAGCGTTTCCGTGACTTCGAGCCCACGGCCTTCGCGGCCGCGTCGCTGGGGCAGGTGCACCGCGCGGTCCTCCCGAGCGGCGAAACGGTGGCGGTGAAGATCCAGTACCCCGGTGTCGCGGCCACCGTGAAGCAGGACGTGAGGAACGTGCGGGCGCTCCTCCGTGCCCTCACCGCGCTCGCGCGCGACGTGATGCGCCAGGACGTGGATCCGCGGGAGGTGGTGGCCGAGCTGGAAGCCCGGCTCCGCGAGGAGCTCGACTATCTCCACGAGGCGGACAACCTCGAACGCTTCCGCCGTCTCCTCGCCGACGACCCCGAGGTGATGATCCCGCGGGTCCACCGTGATCTCACGACCACCCGCGTCCTGACCATGGAGTACCTCGAGGGCTATCCGATCAACGACATCCTCGCGCCTGGCGTCGATCAGGTGCTGAAGGACTGGCTCGCCGTGAAGCTCTTCCGGCTGCTCTGGCGCCAGGTCCTCGAGTTCGGCGTCCTGCACACCGACCCCCATCCCGGGAACTACCTGGTGACGCACCATCCCCGTCTCGGCATCCTCGACTTCGGGAGCGTGCGGGTGTTCGAGCCCCCGATCCTCGCGGGGTACCGCCAGCTGGCGCACGCGCTCCTCGCGGGCGACGACGCCGAGATCGGAGCCGCCTGCATGGCCCTCGGCCTCGTTCGCGCAGGCGACGACCCGGCACCGTTGGTCCGGGTGATGCACGTGATCTGCGAGCCGCTCGAGCGGGACGCTCCCTTCGATCCGCGCGCCTACGACCTCCTCCAGCGCGGCGCGGAGGTGACCCAGATGGCCGTCGAGCACCGTCTCTTCCGGACTCCGGGGCACCAGGTATTCCTGCTGCGCGCCCTGGTCGGGCTCGACGCCTACCTGAAGGCGCTCGGCACCGTGCGCAACTGGCACCGCCTCTTCCGCGAGGTCACCGCCGCGGCTACGTCGGCAACAAGCCGGCGTCGGTAAGGAGGGAGCGTACCTCACGGAGCGCGCCGTAACGGCGGAACTGTGCCAGGTGTCCACCCGGGTACCAGTGGATGCGTGGTTGTTCCCAGTGGCGCCACAGGGCGTCGGCGTGAGCCGGAGGGCAGATGCGGTCGCCCAGGGCCGCGATGATGAGCCGGCGCTCGCTCGGCACGAGCGGCTGGCGGGCGAGCGGAGCATGGACGCGCGAGACGTCGCGCAGGAGCGCCAGCGTCCAGCCGTGCTCGACCGCCAGGGCGAGCCGAGGGTCGCCTCCCTCGCCCCACATCATGTCGGCGAGCGAGGCGAGGGGAATCATCGGCACGGCAAAGGCCAGCTCGGGTTCGATCGCGGCGAGCAGCGCAGTCACGTACCCCCCGAGGCTCATGCCGAAGGCCCCGACGGGTCCAGTCCGCGCCGTCCGCAGGTAGCGCAGCAGCGCGCGCAGCTCGTAGATCGCCTGGGCGAAGGCCTCGTTGGTCCGCACCAGGTCGATGTCGAAGAAGGACAGCCCGGACTGGAAGGGACCGCCCGGGCCGCGCAGCCCGTGATGGGGAAGGACATAGAGCACGACGTCGAGACCGGCCCGGTAGAAGCGCCCCGCATCGAAGGCGAGTCGTTCGAGCCAGAGGTGTCCGCCGCCGTACCCGTGGACGCAGAGCATCGCAGGATGTCCAGGACGATGGTGCCGCCACCAGCGCGCGACACCCACGCGGTCGATACCGGGATCGCGCCGTGCCTCCGGAAAGACCGGCACGAAGTCCGTCTCGTAGCCGACCTCCAGCAGTTCCCCGTCGCGCAGCGCGTGTCGCCGCTGCAGCTGCGTGCGAAGCGGGGTGGGTGGGGCGAAGAAGCGATCGGGATGGGAGATGAAATCGGGGTCGCCGTAGAACTCGCGCGCGCGGACCAGGCGACGGCGGAGCCCGTCCCCGTCGCGCGGCGGGGTGAGCACGCGGTGTCGGATGAAGCGCTCGAGCACGAACCGATCGAGGCGGCCGGCGGCCCGCGCCATGAGCACCTCGAAGCGGGGGCGCGATGGAAGGATCGCGTCGAACGCCCCATCGGGCTGTGCGAGCATGACGCGGCCCTCTATCAGACGACCGATTTTCTGGCCAACGCTGCACTTCCCCACGACAGGTCCCCGTGCTAGTGGCCTTCCAATGAGGCGCTGGTTCGCGCTCTCGGCGATCGGCCGCGACCGGCCCGGGATCGTCGCCGACCTCGCGGAGCTGATCTACGAGTGCGACTGCAATCTCGAGGACTCGAGCATGACCATCCTCGGGACCGAGTTCGCCGTCCTGCTGCTGCTTTCCGGCGAGGGCGCGGACGTCGAGCGCCGGCTGAGCGCTGGATGCAAGCGGCTCGAGTGGGAGAAGAGGCTCACGGTCTTCTTTCGGCCGCTGGATGAGCCGCCTCCGGGGCCCGCACAGCGCGGCACCACCCCGTTGGAGTGCGTGGTGAGCGGGGTCGACAAGGCCGGGATCGTGGCCCGCGTGGCGCGGACGCTCGCCGATCATCGGATCAACGTCACCGCACTCAGCACGCAGGCGCGCCCGGAGGCCGAGACGGGCACGCCGCTCTTCACGATGCGCATCGAGATGGCAGTGCCGGCGGGCGTCGACCGGCGCGTGCTGCAGGAGCGACTGGAACAGGTGGCGAGCGAGCTGCGCGTCGAGCTCACGCTCGCCGAGCGCCCGGTCGGTTGCTAGCTCACTTTCCGTTCGGCCAGCTGAGCCCGGAAGGGTGGACCAGGCCAGCGGGCTCGAAGAGGACCGCCGGCGCGTCGGGTGCCTCCCGCCAGGCGAGCGAGAGGTGAGTGGTCGTTCCGCGACGGAAGTTCTCGATCGTGATCGTGCCCGGCCGCCGGTGACCGCCCACTTCCACCACGTCGGCGGTGCGGCGCATCTTGACGAGGTTCCCCACCCAGTCCCGATAGTACTGCGTCTTGACGATGATGCGCTGCTCGGGGTCGATGGTGTGCACGATGAGCACGTAGGAGGACGGATGACCCGGTGCGGCCGTCACCACGACTTCCGCCACACCTTCATCGCTGATCTGGGGCAGCTTGAGCGACTCGACGGTGAACGGAGCGAGATCTTCGAGGAGGACGTCGGGGTCACCGATGGCCAAGCCGGGCTTTGCACCCACCGCTTTTCCCCCCTCGGGAGTCAGGATCTCCCCGGGTCGAACGAGCGCCCGCAGACCGCCCTGCACCTCGACATAGAGCGTCTCGCCCTTGCCGAGGAAGATGGCACGGCTCTCGGCCGATTCACAGGCGGGTTCACAGGTGAGGCGCACGTCGGCGCGGATGGGGGTCTCGAAGCGGTCGTTCGCGGCGACGCCCGCCAGGAGATCGCGCAGGTCCAGGGCATCCGTGTGGCGGGCGAAGAGGGTGGGGAGGGTGAAGGCCAGGAGCGCCCACCCCGAGGCCCGGGTCGGTACGGGCAGGAGAGGGGTGGACCACCGCGGCATGACCCCGCTAACCGCGGAGCGCCATGAGCTGTCAAGGGAGGACGTCCATGGAGGGGAGGCGCGATCGCATGCGCGGAGGAGTGCTCGTCCGTG
>VBLA01000005.1 GCA_005879245.1 Deltaproteobacteria bacterium | reverse complement strand
CCGGCTGTCGCTCGTCTCGAGGCCAAGGAGCATGCTGCCCTTCATCTGCTGCTTGACGCGCGCCAATTCCGCCACGCTGAGCCCGTCGCCCGCCGCCCGCGCGAGCTCCGCCCGGATGACCTCCACCACCTCCCGCACCCACTCCGCGCTCGTGCCGACGTACACGCCGAAGTAGCCGGCATCCAGGTACGACGAGAGGAAGGAGTACACGGTGTACGCCTTACCGCGCCGCTCCCGGATCTCCTGGAAGAGCCGGGAGCTCATCCCGCCCCCGAGGGCGAGGTTCAGGAGGTGAGCCGGGTAGCGCTCCGCGTCCCCCTGGGCGATGCCGGGGGTCCCGAGGCAGAGGTGGACCTGCTCGAGCGGTTTCTCGTGCACGGAGACGCCCGCGTGCGCCTCTGGCGGACCGCCGTCGACGAGAGGCGCCGTGCCCGTGAGCGCATTGAACTTCCCCTCCACGACCGCGACGAGGTCCTGGTGGACCAGGTTTCCCGCCGCGGCGATCAGCACCCGGTCGGGTCGATAACGCGCGTCGAGGAAGCGGAGGAAGTCCTCCCGCGTCAGACCCTGGACGGTCTGCGCGGTGCCCGCGATCGGACGCGAGAGCGGGTGGCCGGGCCAGAACGCCAGGTTGAAGAGCTCGTGGACGTAGTCGTCCGGCGTGTCCTCGACCTGCGAGATCTCCTGGATGATGACCGAGCGCTCGCGATCGATCTCCTCGCTGGCGAAGCGCGACTGGGTGAAGATGTCCGCCAGCAGGTCGAGCGCGAGTGGTAGCTGCTCGTGCAGCACCTTGGCGTAGTAGCAGGTGTATTCTTTGCCCGTGAAGGCGTTCAACACGCCGCCGACGGCATCGATCTCTTCCGCGATCTGGGCCGCGGTCCGCCGTTCGGTTCCTTTGAAGAACAGGTGCTCCAGGAAGTGGGAGATGCCCGCCTGATGCGGCTGCTCGTACCGGCTGCCGTTCTCCACCCAGATCCCGACCGTGATCGACGTGAGGTCCGGTAGCCGCTCGGAGAGGACGCGGATCCCGTTGGCCAGACGGGTGGACTGCATGCGCCTACCGCTGCGCCTCCTGTTTGCCCTCGTCCTTCATCGCTTCCTTGCGCGACAGCCGGATCTTACCCGACTTGTCGACCTCCAGCACCTTGACGCTGATCACGTCGCCTTCCTTGAGGACGTCCGAGACTTTTCGTACACGTTCGTCCGCGAGCTGCGAGATGTGCACCAGGCCATCCGTTCCCGGGAATATCTCGACGAAGGCGCCGAAGTCCACGATCTTCCGCACCGTGCCGCGGTAGATCTTGCCCACCTCGGCCTCGGCCGTGATGGCGCGGATCTTGTCGATCGCCCGCTGCATCGAGTCCCCATCGGATGACGCGACCAAGACGGTCCCGTCGTCCTCGACGTCGATCTTCACGCCCGTCTCCTCGACGATGGCGCGGATGACCTTGCCTCCGGGGCCGATGAGGTCGCGGATGCGGTCGGGCTTGATGCGGATCGTGATGATCCGGGGCGCGTGGACCGAGAGCTCCGTGCGCGGCCGCGCGATCGTCTCCTGCATGATCCGCAGGATGTGCAGCCGGGCCGCCCGTGCCTGCTGGAGCGCCTGCTGCATGATTGCGCGCGTCACGCCGCCGATCTTGATGTCCATCTGCACCGCGGTGACGCCGGTCTCCGTCCCCGCGACCTTGAAGTCCATGTCGCCCAGGTGGTCCTCGTCGCCGAGAATGTCGGAGAGCACGCAGACCTCGGCACCCTCCTTGATGAGGCCCATGGCGACGCCGGCGACGGCCGCCTTGATCGGGACGCCGGCGTCCATCAGGGACAGCGAGCCGCCACAGACCGTCGCCATCGAGGAGGAGCCGTTCGACTCGAGGATCTCCGACACGATGCGGATCGTGTAGGGGAACTCGTCCTCCGCGGGCAGCACCGGCGCGATCGCCCGCTCGGCGAGCGCCCCGTGGCCGATCTCGCGACGGCTCGGACCGCGCAGGAACTTCACCTCGCCCGTGCTGAAGGGCGGGAAGTTGTAGTGCAGCATGAACTTCTTGTACGTCTCGCCGATCAGGGCGTCGATCTTCTGCTCGTCCGACGAGGTGCCCAGGGTGGACACGACGAGACCCTGGGTCTCGCCGCGCGTGAAGAGCGCCGAACCGTGGGTCCGCGGCAGCACCTCCACCTCGCAGGTGATCGGCCGAACCTCGGTGGGGTTCCGGCCATCGACCCGACGGCCTTCATGCACGATAGCCTCGCGCACGGCCACCCGCTTGAGATGCCTGAAGATGTTGACGACGGCCTTCTGCTGCTCGGGGACGCCGCCGCCGAGCGCCGTCGCGACCTCGTCGCTGCACGCGTCGAGGGCGGCGTACCGCTCGTGCTTCCCCGCCACGGCCAGGGCCGCACGGAGCTTGGGGAGCGTGAACTCCCGCACTCGGTCCTCGAGCTCCCGATTCGTGGCCGGCGGGATCACCTGCCGCTTGGGCTTTCCTACCGCACGGCGGAGGTCGTCCTGCAGGCTGATGAGCGGCTGCAGTCCCTCATGGGCGGCGAACAGCGCTTCGAGCAGCACCTCTTCGGGCACCATCGCGGCGCCGCCCTCGACCATCACGATCGCGTCGCGGCTGCCCGCGACGATGATGTTCATGTCGCTCGTTGTGAGCTCGGTGGTCGTCGGGTTCAGGACGAACCGTCCCCCGATCCGGCCGACGCGAACGGCGGCAATGGGACCGTTCCAGGGGATGTCGGAGAGGACGAGCGACGTGGAGGCACCGAGGAGCGAGAGGACGTCCGGATCGTTCTCCCGATCGTGGGAGCGGACGGTGGCGATGACCTGGGTCTCGGCGTTGAAGCCGGCCGGGAAGTTTCCTGGTAGTCGCACGTGAGGGGGAAGAAATCGATGCCCTCCCGCGCGTTCGCCTGCGCCGTGGCAGCGACGAGAACGACGGTTTCGCCCAACCGGACGAGTGCCGCCCCGCCGGCCTGCCTGGCCATGCGGCCGGTCTCCACCAGGAGCGGGCGACCATGAAAATCGATCTGGACCTTTTGATACCCGGGCTCGGACATATGACCTCTCCCTGCGGCTCCATGGCCGCAATCGCAGAACATCTGGCGAGGAGGACTGAGAGAGGGAGGAAGAGGAAGGGATACGCTACTTGCGGATTCCCAGCCGCTCGATAACAGCCTTGTAGCGGTGGAAATCACGCCGCTTCAGATAGTCGAGCAAGCGACGTCGCTGCCCGACAAGCTTCAGTAGACCGCGACGGGAATGGTGATCCTTGCGGTGGAGCTGAAAGTGCCCGGTCAGATACCCGATGCGGTTGCTCAGAAGCGCGATCTGCACTTCGGGCGAACCGGTATCCGTCGGGTGCTGCCGGTACGACTGCACGATCTCACGCGTGCGCTCCGGGGCGACCGCCGCGACAGATGCCGACGTTCCCGCGCGCGTCGCATGCTCAACGACGTCGCGGGGTTGAGCCCCGAGCCTCCAAGACCGAGTTAGCGGATTGCCCTGCCCCGCCGAAGAAGCGGACCGGCGGCCCGAAGCGGCCCTACTCGAGGTCGGGCGTGTCGAGCATGAAGAACGCGATCCGCGTGCTCGGCCGGCACACGATCGACATGCGGACGGCGACGGGGAAGTGGCTCACGGCGCGCTGCGAGGAATACGCCAGCGACCTCGGCGGCGACGACGCGCTGTTGCAGCAGCAGCGGACGATCGTCCGCCTTGTCGTGTTCGACGAGCTCGTGCCAGAGCGGCCAGGCGTGGCTCAATGCGGCAGGACGCGCTGGTGAGCGCGAGGCGCCGGGCGTTCCTGCCGGTCGTGCGCGAGCTGACGCAGCTCGGGGAGTCGATCGCGCGGAAGCTGTCGATGCTGGGCCTCGAGACCTGATGCCGAACAGGGGCCCCCCCGAGAAGCACCGCGAATGGCAGCGGCAGGCTCTACGCCCGCGACCGGGGCATCTGCTGGCTCCCGACCTGTAGGCGTAAGGTGAGCCCCAAGAACTCCGCTCTGTCCGTAGCGGCACCGCTCCCCGGCGCCATTCCCCCCGCCATCTCGCGCCTCCGCGAGGGCGTCGCTCCGCCCCTTGACTCGCGAACGCGTCGTTGTGGACGGCGTTTCGACGCCGCCAAACGGCATCTCGCTAGGCGCTCACGTGTTGGGGGGGTTACGCTTCGTCGGCCGCTCGGGCAAGCCAGTGACCATGGAGCCGCTCCTAGTGGTCGAGGATGCGCGCGATGTACGTGATGCCATTATTGTCAGGAAGGCCCAACACGGCCGCTCCATGAAGAACCGTTCGCTGACGCTCCTGTTCGCCCTAGGGCTGTCTGCGGCGTGCGGCTCGCCTAACTGTCGAGCGCGACTGCACTGGCAGGGGCAAGCCGAGACATTCCGCGTCTACGGCTGCGCCGCCCGGGACTGCGTTGCCCGGCGACTGCTCGGCACGGTGGCCGCGGCCGACGCGTGCCGCGGCGACGACTGCGAGGCCACCGTCGTCGCGACGGCGGAGGAGCCCTGGGTCGCCGTGGCCGCAGTCCAGTCAGGGGGCGAGGCCCTGAGCGCGCCGCTGCCGGGATGTAACCGTCGATGACCAAAAGGGGCGGTGAGGTACGACGTCGACCTCGTCGAGCGCCTGCTCCTCGCCGGCATCCGCCCGACCGTCGCGCACCACGCCTTCTTTCTCCACGTGGATGGCGGCAGCGTGACCCGGCGGCGTGTGTTTCTCCGCGAGACGGGAGGCCGAGCTGCTCGCCGCGCACCGGGCGCTCTTCGCCGCGAAGTGGGCCGGGCACCCCGCGACGCTCGAGCGCCATCTGCGGCCCTGACCTGCGCGCCGGGCCGCGCGTGCTCCGCCAGCACTGCCGGTCGAACACCTCCACCACCTCGGCGAGTTCGCCCCCGGGCTGGCGGCGGAGCCACCACCGGGGCGCGCCGCCTCACGTATTAAGGGGTGCCATATCCCGTTTTTGCGGGTTTGACGCGGCCTTCCGGACCTAGGAGAGACTCGCGCCGCCGACAGGCGACCAGTGGGCGGGGGCGGATGTTGACGGGGCGGGGAGTGCTGGAAGAGAAGGGGTGCGGGATGGGCTGGATGCGGTATCCGACATCGCAGGAGTTCCACGACCTCGCCAACGTGACGCAGGCGATGATCTGGAAAGGGGTCGCCGCCATCTCGCGAGCCCGAATCGACATCGCGCAGACCCGCCTGCTCCGCGAGGAGACGCGGGAGCTGAGGCTCCAGGCGCAGGAGGCGCGCACCCGCAGCGAGGCCCACGCCGTGCGAGCGGCTTACTCCGCGGAGCGCGCTCACCTCGCGGCAGAGTGGGTCGCGCGGGTAGCGGCGCGACCGCGCCTCCCCGCTTAACCGTCGCCTACCTCCGCGAGTTCGCCCCGGGGGCTTTTCGGGCGGCGTAGTCGCCCCACTACGGCAGCTCGCCCTCCTCGTCGAGGAAGTCGCGCACGGCGACGAGGAGCGCGAGCGTCTCGAAGAAGTCGAGGACGTCCGGCCCTGCGCATTGTAAAGCGCACGTACTACGAGCCGAGCAGGCGCACCAATCTCCACGAGCTGCCCGCCGCCTCGATCACCGCGGCGACCTCGCCCGCCGGGTCGAGGACGAGTGCCGTCTCCCCGGCAGAGCGGGGTGCCGGCAGACTGCTGAGCGGCTCCTGTTGTCCTCGGCGCAGGCGCGCAACGCCCACGGCCGGTGCCGGGAAGGCCGCGTATCCGGCCAGCGCTTCGCGCACGCCGAGGAGCGGGAGAGACTCCTCAGCCGCCGACGCCGCGAGTGTGGCGAGCGGTGTCGCCTGTTCGATCGAGAACTGTCCCACCCGCGTGCGTCGCAGGCCCTCCAGGTGGGCGACCGTGCCGAGCGCCCGCCCCAGGTCGGCGGCGAGGACGCGCACGTACGTGCCCTTCGAACACACGACCGAGAAGTCGATCCGCTCCTCGTCATGCCGCACGAGGTCCAGCCGCGTGATCTCGACCTGACGCGGTTGACGCTCCACCTCGATCCCGCGGCGCGCGAGCTTGTAGAGCGGAACGCCCGCGCGTTTGAGCGCGGAGTACATGGGCGGCACCTGCTCCTGGGGCCCGGTGAAGCGCGTTGCCAGGGCGTCGAGAGCCATCTGGGCGATCGGCGGCACGGGCATCGACTCGAGCGGCTGGCCCGTCCGATCGAGCGTGTCGGTGACGACTCCGAGACGGATCGTTCCCGTGTAGGCCTTGCGTTCCGCGAGCAGGTACCGGGCGACCTTCGTCGCCTCGCCGAGACAGAGCGGCAGGAGGCCACTGGCGAAGGGATCGAGCGTTCCGAGGTGTCCGACCTTGGTCCGACCGAGGCGCGGCTTGAGCGCACGGATGGCGCCGGCCGACGTCATGCCTTCGGGCTTGTCGACGAGCAGGAGGCCGGTCACTGGTCTTCCTCGTCGGACTTCGGCGGCGGCGCGCCCTGGCGCAGCAGCTCGTCCACCCGCCGGGCCTGGTCGGGCATCGTGTCGTACTCGAAGCGGAGCTCGGGAGTCACGCGCAGGCCGAGCTCACGCCCGAGCACGCTACGCAGATGTGGGGCCCCCCGCCGGAGGGCGCGCAGCGCCGCCTCCCCTCCCTCCGGGCCTGCGAGCGTCCGGACGTAGACCCGCGCCAGGCGCAGGTCAGGCGACATGCGCACGTCCGTGATCGTCACTTGCTGCAGGCGCGGATCCCCGGCCTCACGGAGCAGCCAGCGAGCCAGCTCCGCCTGCACGAGGTGCGCAACCCGCTCCGGCCGCCGTTCCGCCATGACCGCGTCCTCAGTAGTGCAGGAACTCGAGCCGCTCCGCGCCCAGCTCGGCCACCCCGAGCTCCTCGATGAAGGAGACGACGTGGCGGAGACAGCTGTCCACGTGCTCCCGATCCGCGCCCACCTGGCTCACTCCGAGGACGGCGCGCTGCCAGAGATCGTGCTCCTCGCACTCGGCGATCGACACGTTGAACTTGTTCTGCACGCGCGCCTTGATCGTGCGGAGCACGCTCCGCTTGCCCTTGAGTGAGTGGTTCTCGGGCAGCAGCAGCTCCAAGCGGAGTACCCCGACGACCATGGGCCCGCCCGGGGAAGATCAGGCCGAGCGCTCTGCCGCCTGTGCGCCCTTCGCGCCGGCCGGTGCCCCGAGGCGGCGAGCCACCTGTTCGACCTCATAGGCCTCGACAACGTCGCCCACCTTCAGGTCCTGATAGGACTCGAGCGACAGACCACATTCGTAGCCGCTCGTCACTTCGCGCGCATCCTCCTTGAAGCGCCGGAGGCTGGAGAGGCGTCCGTCGTGCACGACCACGTGGTCCCGAAGCAGCCGCGCCTTGGCGCCGCGAGTCATCTTCCCGTCGGTGACGAAGCAGCCCGCCACCAAGCCGACACCGGACACGGTGAACAGCTGCCGGACCTCGGCGCGACCGAGGACCTTCTCCTGCAGGGTCGGCTCCAGCAACCCCTCGAGGGCGTCGCGGACGTCGTTCACGCCCTCGTAGATGACCGTGTACGAACGGATGTCGACCCCTTCGCGCTCGGCGAGCGCGGCGGCCTTCGGCTCCGGGCGCACGTTGAAGCCGATGATCACCGCGTTCGAGGCCGACGCCAGCAGCACGTCCGACTCGGTGATGCCGCCGACCGAGCCATGGAGGACAGTCAGGCGGACGTCGTCGGTGGAGAGGCGGCGAAGGGCGTCGCTCATCGCCTCGACCGACCCCTGGACGTCGGCCTTGAGCACGACCTTCAGCTCTTTCACTGCCCCGGTCTGGATCTGCTGGTAGAGATCGTCGAGCGAGACCTTGGCGGTCTTGGCCATTTCGGCCTCGCGCTGCTTGCCACGTCGGTGCTCGGCGACTTGACGCGCTTTCTGATCGTCCTGCACGGCGACGAAGGTATCGCCGGCCTCGGGGACGCCCCCCAGACCGAGGATCTCGACCGGCGTCGACGGCCCCGCGCGTTCCACGCGACGACCTCGATCGTCCATCATGGCCCGGATCCGGCCGTACTGGGTACCGCACACGAAGGCGTCGCCCACGTTCAGGGTTCCCTCCTGCACGAGGACGGTCGCGACCGGACCGCGCCCGCGGTCGAGGCGGGCCTCGATGATCGTGCCCTTGGCGAGGCGGCCGGGATTGGCCTTCAGCTCGAGCACGTCGGCCTGGAGGAGCAGCATGTCGAGCAGGTGCGAAATCCCCTCCTTGGACTTCGCCGACACCGGGACCACGATCGTATCGCCGCCCCACTCCTCGGGCGCGAGCCCGTGATTCCCCAGCTCCTGCTTCACGCGCTCGGCGTTCGCGCCCGGCTTGTCGATCTTGTTCACCGCGACCACGATCGAAACCTCGGCGGCGCGAGCGTGATTGATCGCCTCGACCGTCTGCGGCATGACTCCATCGTCGGCCGCCACGACCAGGACGACGATGTCGGTCACCTTCGCGCCGCGCGCGCGCATGGCGGTGAACGCCTCGTGACCCGGGGTGTCGAGGAAGGTCACCTGCCGGGAGTTCACCTCGACCGTATAGGCGCCGATGTGCTGGGTGATACCACCCGCCTCGCCGGCCGCCACGTCGGTGGACCGGATCGCGTCGAGCAGTGAGGTCTTCCCGTGATCGACGTGCCCCATCATGGTGACGACGGGGGCCCGGCCGACCTTCCCCTCGTCGGGAGCCGTTTCCTCCTCGCTGACGAGCATCTGCTCCACGTCGATCGCGACGTTCTCGACCTGATGGTCGAACTCCCCTGCGACGAGCGCCGCTGTGTCGTGATCGAGCGACTGATTGATGGTCGCCATCATGCCCATGTCGAGGAGCTTCTTCAGAATCTCGCCGCCCTTGACGCCCATCGCTCTAGCCAGGTCACCGACCGTGACCACCTCCGAGATGCGGATCACGCGCTTCGACGCGCGCGGCACCGTGATCTCGGTCTTCCGCTGCTCCTTTCCGGGGAGCGCTCGGCGCTTCTGCGGCCGCTTGCCGGTCCGCTGGAAGTCGCGCTCCATCACGTCACCCATGTCCGCCTTCTGGATGACCTTGCGGCCCTTCTTCTTCTTGGGGGCACCCTGACCCGCAGCCGCCTCGCCGGAGGGCGCAGCTTCACCCGGGCGCTGCGCCGGCGCCGGGGCCGGCACGGCGGGCTTGCGCAGGTCGATCTTGCCGAGGACCTTGACGCCCCGCATCTCCTCGAAGCCCGGGGGCGGTGGGGCCGCGGGGGGCGCCGGGCGGGCAGCGGGAGCAGCCTGCGCGACAGCGGGACGCGTGACGACCGGCGCGGGCGCCGGCGGCGCGCTCTCCTCGGGCTCTGCTGGCACGGCGGCCGGTTCGCTGTCCGCCGGCACCGGCTCCGCCGCGGGAGCAGTGGCGACGCTCGGTGCGAGGGGTGGCGGATCCACCGCGGGAGACGGCGGGACCTCGGTGAGTGGCGGCGGTACGGCGTCGAAATCGAGCGACGGTGGCACATCCTCGACCGCTCCACCGACGGGGCCTGTGGGCGGCAACTCCTCCCGCCTCAGGACCTCGCACGCGGTTCGGCGCCGGATGACGCCAGCCCGGAGCCGTGTCTCCGTGGTCTGCTCGCGCGCCGTCACGAGCTGCTCCGCCGTCGAGTCGCGCTCCGTCACGACCCGCTCGGCAACGACCCGCTCGGTGCCGACTGGCTCGGCCGGACGCGGACCAAGGCCGAGGGTTTCCTTGACGCGCTGCACCTCGTCGTCCGTGAGCG
>VBLA01000004.1 GCA_005879245.1 Deltaproteobacteria bacterium | reverse complement strand
ACCTGTTCGGCGAGTGCGGCTTCCGCGGCAACCAGCAGGACTACTACGATCCGCGGAACAGCTTTCTGAACGACGTGCTCGAGCGCCGGACGGGCTTGCCGATCACGCTCGCCCTCGTCTTCATGGAGGCGGGCGCCCGCCTCGGCCTGTCGGTCACCGGCGTGGGCTTTCCCGGTCACTTCCTCGTCCGCGTGGAGAGCGACGCGGGGTCCGTCGTGCTCGACCCCTTCTTCGGCGGGCGCCTCCTCGACGTCGGGGAGCTCCTCGCGCGCTATCGCGCCTTTCTCGGCCCGCGCGGCGACGGGGTCACCAGCCTGCCCTCCGATGTGCTCGCGGCGACTGACGCGCCCGCCATCCTCGCTCGCATGCTCCGGAACCTCCTCCACGTCTACCTCGATCGCCGCGATCACGCGCATGCGCTGGAGGCCGTGGACCTGCTCCTCGTGCTCACGCCCGACGCGCCCGAGGACGTGCGGCTCCGGGGTCTCCTCTACGAGCGCCTCGAATGCTTCGCAGCGGCGCTGGCCGACCTCCGCCGCTATCTCGAGCTCGCCCCCGGCGCTCCCGACGCTCCGGCCATCGACGCCCGCGCTGCACGGCTCGCTCACGCCGCGGCAGCGGTGCACTGAGACCCCGCGTCGGAGCGCCGATGCTTCGCACGCTCACGCTGTACCTCCACCCGGTCGCCGGGCTGGCCGCGATCGCGCTCGCTGGTTATGACGCCCGGCTCGGTCTCAGAAGCCGGAGCACCGCCCGCGATGCCGGGGCGGCACGCCGCCGCCATGCCGCGCTCGGCCCATGGCTCTACGCCCTGATGGTGCTCAACTGGGCTGGCGGCCTCGCGACCATGGCGTGGCTCCGGCCGGAAGAGACCGCCGGGACAGGGCACTTCACCATCGGCACGGTCATCGTCGCCGTGCTGACCGTCGGGGCGGTGCTCTCACGCTGGGTGCCGGTGGCGCCTGCCGCGCGGACGATCCACCCCCTGCTCGGCGCGGCCGCGCTCCTCCTCTGCGGCTTCCAGGTCTTCCTCGGGCTCCAGCTTCTCCCCTGAGTCACGACGGAAGCGCCTCGCCCGCGCGCGCGAGCCGTTCGACCATGCTGCGAAAGGCGCCCGCGTCCGCATAGCGCGCGCCGTGAATCACGCGGGTGGCCCCCGCCTCGGCGTAGCGGACGAGGAGCGTGCGCGTCCGGCCGAGGTCCTCGAGGGGCAGCGAGGTGAGCACCGCGACTTCGGGGGACGGAAGTCCCCGCCCCGCAGCGGCCGCACGGAGCTCGGCGACACACGGTGCGAGGGCATCCGGCGCGAGACCCATCGGCATCCAGCCGCCGCGATGCGCGAGCGCGCGGCGAAAGGCGAAGGGCGGCTGTCCGCCCACGAAGAGCGGCGGCCGCGACGGCCGGGGCCGGAAGAGGAAGGGCTGCCCGTTCACCTCCACCACGTCCGTCGCGAAGCACCGGTCGAGCAGGTTGAGCGCCTCCTCGCTGAGGGCGCCCCGGCGGCGGTAGTCGACCCCGAGGGCGCGGAACTCGGCCGCCATCCAGCCGTAGTCGACCCCGAGGGCGCGGAACTCGGCCGCCATCCAGCCGATTCCGACCCCGAGCATGAGCCGGCCACCGGAGAGCTCCTGCACGGTCGCGACCCACTTCGCGACGAGGAGGGGCGGACGATAAGGCAGGACGAGGACCGACGTCCCGAGCCCGACGCGCGTCGTCGTCGCGGCGAGGAAGGCGAGCGTGGCGAGTGGAGCCAGGTAGCGGCCGTCGGAGCCCTCGGAATCGTCGGGCGGGATCGCGAGGTGGTCGGTCACCCAGACGTCGGCGATCGGCGGGGTCGCATCCGCGAGCCGCGCCGCGGCGGCGATCGTCTCGCGGGTCGAGGCGGGACCCATGTTGCGGAGGACGACGCCGAGTCGCATCGCAACTCCTCGGTGCTCCTGTGGCGAGTCGGTGTCAATGGCGGAGTGCGTAGCGATCGCGAGCCAACGGACGGGTCGGGCCGTCATTCACCTCAGTCGTCGCCCGGCAACGTGCTGGGAGGCTTGGCGGAACCGACCCCGGGCTGCATCACCTGAGGTTCGCCCACTCGCGGCACGACCACGCCGGGTTCAGCTTCCTCATCCGAGGGATCCGCCGCCTGGCCCGCGCACTCCGAGCCCGTGAGCTTCCAGCTGCCATTCACGCACTGCGCCTCCGCGCCGGCTTGGCAGCTCATCGAACCGGGGCCGTAAAACTGTCCGCCGTACATGCATCGAACGTCTGCGACCGCGATACGTGCGACGAAAATCGCCCCCAACATCGGCGCGAGGTACCACGTCCTCATCCCTCGTCCCTCCTCGAACATCGAG
Source organism: Deltaproteobacteria bacterium (assembly GCA_005879245.1). Taxonomy (GTDB): domain Bacteria; phylum Desulfobacterota; class Binatia; order DP-6; family DP-6; genus DP-23. The sequence goes on along the minus strand of VBLA01000004.1, from coordinate 3,143 downwards.
GTACACCACGGGCGGACCATCGACAACCTCATCCAGGCCTGCGTCAGCTTCCGTTCGTGGCCAGCAGCTACGACGGGAGTAGTCCCGCGCCCATCTCCCAGGCGAGGAGCACGCCGACCACGATGCTGCCGATCGCCGCCGCCCTCTGCACCACGACCTCCCCCCGGACGAGCCGCTCGCTCGCCAGCAGAAGCGGCAGGCCAAGGAGGGCACTCATCGCGACCATGCCGCCGATCGACCCCAGGCCGAAGACGACGAGGTAGGCGACGGCCAGCGCCGGCGACGGGATGGTCGCGAGGACGACCAGCATGAGGCCCGCGCTCCCCGCGAGCCCATGCACGAGCCCCACGAAGAAGGGCCGGCGACTCGCCCGGAGCGCGTGGTGATGGGCGGCGTCGGTCGTCGCCCCGGCGGCGTGGACGTGAGGATGCATGTGGTGATGCCCGTCGTGGACGTGCGCGTGATGATGGAACGTGTCGCCCCTCTGGACCGTGCGGAGGAGGTTCACACCCAGGCCGATCAGCATGACCGCGACGCCTAGCTCGAGCCCGCGCGCGACGCCGGGCGGGATCGCCGTGTGGAGACCGATCACCACCACGCCGACCGCCAGGAGCGAGGCGGTGTGCCCGAGACCCCAGAGCGCGCCCACCAGCGAGGAGCTCCACAGGCTCCGCCGCTGGCTCACGATCGTCGAGACGGCCGCCAGGTGATCGACGTCGAGCGCGTGGCGGAGACCGAGGACGAACCCGACGGCGAGAAGACCGAGCGCGGTCGACGGCACGAGCGCCTCCCTCACGTCCAGGCGTGCAGGACGCCCATCTGCGCCAGCGCCTGCACGACGATCAAGAGCCCGGCGACCGAGATGACCAGCGCGCTCGCCACCGGAACGTAGCGCGCGACGCGCCCGTCCGCCGGCAGATGATTGAACCAGCGGCGGGCGTAGACGAAGAGGAGCCCGATCGCCGTCAGCACGGCGGCGAGCCCCACGCTGAAGGCCACGATCAGGAGAAGGCCGAAGGCGATGCGGCCGAGGGCGATCGCTCCGAGCATCACGACGAGGGCCGAAGGGCACGGGAGGAGCCCGCCCGAGACGCCGAGCGCGAAGAGACGGCGCCAGGCGAGAGCCCCCTCCCCCGCATCGGCGGGCACGTGTGAGTGGCCGTGACCGTGGTGATGATCCCCATGGTCATGGTGGTGGTCGTCGTGGTGGTCGTGGTCGTGGCCGTGCTCGTGGGAGTGGACGTGGCCGCCCCGCGCGGCCTCGAGGCGCGTGGTCGCGAGCGAGGCCCCGATGCCGAGCACCAGGAGCCCCGATGCGGCGCCGAGCCAGGGGAAGAGTTGCTCCGGCACTATGTAGTGCGAGGCGGTGAGCGTCACGAGGCCGAGGGCGTACACGCCGAGGGTGTGTGTTGCGGTCACGACGAGACCCAGGAAGAGCGCGTGGCGTGCCGTCCCGCGTGCCCCGACGAGATAGGCGCCGACGATCGTCTTACCGTGCCCGGGGCTGAGGGCGTGGAGCGCGCCGAGGGCCGCCGCCACGAGAAGGGACGTCAGCACGAGGCCGGGTCCGAGCGGGGCACGGGTCGCAATCAGCTCGGTCAGCCGATCGCTGAACCGCCCCGGACCGGCAAGCACGCCGCGCGGCGCCGACGCCTCGGCGACCGCATCGCTCGACGTCGCGCTCACCATCCGGAAGCGCGCCTCGCTCACCTGTGGAGGGCTGGCCAGCAGGTCGGTCGGATAGTCGCGAAGAGCCCGGCTCCGATCCGTCCGGGGGACGGTCGACTCGGCGAGCGCGATCCCCTCGCCGGCGTGGGCGATGATCTCCTGCCATCCGAGACGGTCGGGGAAGTTGCCGTCGCGGAACTCGACCGCGCCCCGCGCGCTCGGGAGCGACGCTTCGAAGTTCACCTCCAGGCGGAGGGTGGGGAGGCCGCCCGCCCCCGGCGGCAACGAGAAGGTCCGCCTCCCGGCTGTGAGCGGCTGCTCTCGCCCGTCGACGGTGAGGGTCAGGTGACGCGCGAGGTCGGCCGGCGCGCGGGAGAGATAGGCCTCGCGCTCGTCCGGATCGATGGTCCCGTCCCCGTTCTTGTCGATGTCGGTGATCGTCTGGAAGGCGGGGATCTCTGCCATGTCGACGACGTAGTGCACCGTGAGCGCGTGCTGGCCGACGTGCAGCGCGGCATAGCGGTTGATCGTGAAGTTTCCGAGCGGATGCGCCGCCGCCGCGAGCGGGACGGCCAGTGCGAGGAGAACCAGGAGGAGCCTCACGGTGCGTCTTCCGCCACCGCGCGCACGAAACGAGCCGGCTCTTCCAGGGCGGCGAGCGCCGCCTCCGCCCGCGGCGCCTCGTGGAGATCGAAGTGCGGGTTCATCGCGAGCGCCCGCCGGAGGTGCCGGCGACCCGCGCGGGGTCGGCCGAAGGCCGCAGCGATCAGGCCGGCATGGTAGTCGAGCAGGGCGTCCTCCGTCCCCAGGCGCTGCGCGCGCGACGCCGCGCGCTTGGCCCGGGCGAGCCGCCCGTTCTTGTAGCACGCCCAGGCGAGAGTGTCGTCGGTATAGATGTCGTCGCGGGCGGCCGCCTCCTGCTCGGCGCGGCGCAATGCCTCGTCGAGCCGGCGGTCGTGGTCGGCGTAGAAGAGGGCGAGCTGCCGGCCGTAGGTGGTGCCCGTCGCCTGGGCGACCCGTCCGATGTACTCGACGAGCACGTACTGACGCTCGGCGTCGCCCACCGCCCCCTCCGCCGCCAGGACGTCGCCCAGCGCGGCGACCAGATCGGGAGCGGGAACGCGGGACACCGCGCGCTGGTAGAGATCGACCGCCTCCGCCGTGCGGCCCTCCGCGGCGCGCACACGGGCAAGTCCCGCGAGGGCGAGGTAGTACCCGGGAAGCGCGTCGAGCGCCTGCGCGTAGGCATCGGCCGCGTGCACCATCTCGCCGCGCGCGAAGTACTCGTGGCCGAGGTGCACGAGCGTCCAGGCAAACGTCTCCGGGTCGCCCGGGCTCGTCGTCGCGAGGGCGAGCGTCAGCATCTCGATCGCCCCGGCCCGGTCGCCGTACAGTGTCCGCAGGAAGGCGGCCCGGGTGTATGCGGGCAGCCCGGGACGGAGGTCGAGCATGCGCTGCACGACCCGATCGGCGGC
>VBLA01000003.1 GCA_005879245.1 Deltaproteobacteria bacterium | reverse complement strand
CCGCTACACGCGGAACACGCTCGACGTGGGATCGATCGCCGCCTTCCGCTACCAGCTCTCGGGCCTTCCGGTCGCGGTCGATGCCTCGCACGCGACGGGGATCCGCGACCTCGTCCACCCCGCGACCCTCGCGGGCATCATGGCGGGCGCGTCGGTGGTGCTCGTCGAGGCGCACCCGAACCCGCTCATCGCGAAGTCCGATGGCTTCCAGGGGCTCTTCCCGGAGCAGCTCCGCGCGCTCGTCCGCGCCTGCCGCGAAACCTGGGAGCTTCGCCGCCGCCTCGACCGCGACTACCTCGCCTCGGCCGTCATCGAGAAGGAGTACCTGGCCCGCATGGAGGCGGACAAGAAGCGCTTGTTCTCCCGGCCAGGAGGCTGAGGGCGAGGGAGGGCAGGGGGCCGGGGGTGCCTAGCCCGTGGGAATCAGTGCTCCCGGGTTCATGATACCGCTCGGGTCGAGGGCGCGTTTCACGTCGCGTAGCAGCGGGTAGGCGCTCGCGAGCTCCCGCTCGAGCCAGCCGGCACGCAGCCGGCCGATGCCGTGGTGGTGGGAGATGGTGCCGCCGGCGTCGAGCGTGGCTTGCAGGGCGCGCCCCCACGCCTCGAGGTAGGCCTCCTCGGCGCGTGCGAAGGGGTCCGGCTTCATGACGAACGTGAAGTAGATGTTCGTGCCCTGTGCGTAGCCGTGCGAGCTGTGCCCGCTCGCCACGAGCACGCCGGGGGCGCCGCTCAGCGCAGCGATCACCCGCTCGTAGAGGGTCTCGATGCGATCCCACATCGCCGCGACCTCGATCGTATCGGCGAGCATCTCGCGGTCGAGGAAGAAGTCCCAGGAAGGGACGGTGTTCCGGACCTCGAGCCAGTGCGTGGCGGGCTCCGGTCCACAGGCCGTCCCGCCGACGGTCGCCGCCACGCGCGCACACGCCGCCGTCTCGGCGGCGACGAGGGTCGACGGGCCCTCCGACACGATCAGCAGGAGCGAGTGATCCGCCGGCGTCCAGGCGCTGAACTGCCGCGCCGACTCGACCGCGTCGTAGGCACGCAGCACGGCGGGGCGCCAGCCCTCCCGCAGCACGCGGCGCACCACGTCGAGCGCGGCGCCGAAGGTCGAGAAGGCGAAGCTCGAGACCACGCGCTCCGCCGGCAGCGGATGGAGGCGAAGCACGACCTCGGTCACCACGCCGAGCGTCCCCTCGCTGCCGAGGAAGAGCTCGCGCAGCGTCGGTCCGACCGAGGCGCGTGGGATCGGCTGCAGGCGCACGCAATCGCCGCTCGGCAGCACGGCCTCGAGCCCGAGGCAGAGGTCCTCGATGTTGCCGTACTTGGTCGAGAACTGGCCCGCGGCGCGGGTTGCGATCCAGCCGCCGACGGTGGACCGGTCGATCGACTGCGGGTAGTTGCCGGTCGTGTAGCCGCGCGCCTGCACCGTGGCCTCGTACGTGCCTCCCATCATGCCCGCCTGCACGCGGGCGTAGAGCGCCGTCTCGTTCAGCTCGAGGAGCCGGTCCATGGCGGTCAAGTCGACGACCAGTGCGCCCGGCGGCGGTGTCGCGCCGCCGACCACGCCCGAGCCCCCGCCATACGGGACCACGGCGACGCCGTGCCGCTGCGCGGCCCGCACCGTGGTCGCCACCTCGGCCGTGCTCCGCGGTCGGACGACGCAGGCCGGGCCGCCCGCCAGTCGCCCTTGTCGCGCGCGCAGGTGGGCGAGTATCCAGTAGTCGGTCCGGTGGGCGGCCAGCGTTGCGGCATCCTCCGCGACGCGGTCGGGGCCCAGCTCGCGGGCTAGAGTAGCGCCGATCTCGGTCATGCGAAGCTCCGGAGGCTCGCTGCGAGGTGGCGGTAGCCGTCGATCTCGGCCGCGGTTCGGGTGCGGTCCCAGCCGAGCCGGGCGGCGGCGAGCGTCGCCACCGCCTCGAGGGTTTCGAGTCCCTGACGGGCGTCGAAGAGGAGGAGCCGGGTCCGGCGGTCGAGCACGTCCTCCAGCGTGAGCGCCATCTCCTCGTCGATCGCCTCCTCGATCTCGGCGCCGAGGACGCCCGAGGGGCCGGGGAGAGGCGCGCCCGCCTCGGGACGGGCGGCAATGCGCGCGAGGAGACGGCGGCACCCCGTGCCGTGGAGCGCGATCAGACGCTCGGCGCCGCCCGGGCGCAGCTGCGGCAGCCGCTCGGCGACTTCCTGCGCCAAGCGGCGGAGCGCCTCGGGACCTTCCTCGCCATTCGGTAGCGCGACGGTGTCGGTGCGGCACGGACGGGTGACGCCGAGCCGGCGACAGACGAGGTCGACCACGCGCTCGGCCATGCGCCGGTGCGTCGTCAGCTTCCCGCCGGCGATCGACACGAGGCCGTTCTCCGCCTCCATGATCTCGTCCCGGCGCGAGATCTCCGACGGACCCTTGCCCTCCTCGTGGAGGAGCGGCCGCAGGCCCGCCCAGGTGGCCACCACGTCCGCCGAGGTGAGGGCCGGCGCGGCGAAGGTGCGCTCTGCCGCCTCGAAGAGGTACGCAGCATCCTCGCTCGTCACCTCCGGGTACGCGGTCGGCGCGCCGTAGTCGGTGTCGGTCGTGCCGAGATACGTGAGAATGCCCTTGGTGAGGTGAAGGCGCGCTCCGCTGAGCGCTCGGGCGCGAGCCCGGACGACGTCGACCCAGGGGCCGGCTGCGTTAACGACGGCGCGACTGCGCACCCGTCTCACCGGTCCGCCGAACGCATCCTGCAGGGTGACCTCGCAGCCCTCGACCGCCGTCACCTCGGCGTGATTCGCGCAAAGCGCACCCGCGGCGTGGGCGCCGCGCACCGTGTCGAGGACGAGGCGCGCGTCGTCGGTCAGATACTCGGTGAAGGTCACGGCGCCGTGCAGCTGCGTGCCGTCGAGCGTCGGCTCCCGCCGGAGCGTCTCCGACGCGCTCCAGCGCTCGTAGCGCTCGTCGGCGGGAATCCCGGCGATGCGCTCGAAGGTCCAGAGCCCGAGTCCGAGCTTCGCCTGCGCGGCGCGGCTGCGGGTCGGCATCAGCATGCGGCACGGCAGGGCGAGATGCGGCGCGATCCGCCGCAGCACGGCGCGTTCCGCCGCCGCTTCGCGTACGAGGCTGACGTCACCTTGCTGGAGGTAGCGGACCCCGCCGTGGATCAGCTTGGAGCTCCGGCTGCTGGTCCCGGCGGCCCAGTCGATGCGCTCGACCAGGGCCACCGCGAGGCCGCGCAGGGCCGCGTCGCGCGCGACGGCGGCGCCGGTGATGCCACCCCCGATGACCAGGAGGTCGAGATCGGCCGACGGGAGGGCGGCGAGGGCGGCCTCACGCGTCTCGGGCGAGAACGGCGCCGCCATCGTCGGAGCCGGGTCCTACCGCGGAGACGCCACGCTGGCCGCGCCCAGTTCGGCGAGCGTCGCCTGGGCCTCGGCAACCTTGTCGGCCCGTCCCTGCGCGCGCGCCACCTGCAGCGCGCGACGCGCGAAGGCCAGCGCCTCCTCGCGCTCGCCACGCGCCTCGCACGTCTTGGCCAGCGTGAGCCGCGAGGTGACCGCGTTCGGGTCCTGCGCGATCACCTGCCGGAGGAGCTGCTCGCCCCTCTGGGGGTCGCCACCGAGCAGGCGCGGGAGCCGGATGAGCAGCGTCCCCTTGGACGCGAGCGCGTCCGTATTGCCGGGATCGAGCGCGAGCGTCCGGTCCAGCTCGCTGATGAGACGCCGCAGCGCGAAGACGGAGGTGATGCTCTCCCCGTCGAGCCGCATGAGCTCACCGAGATTGCAGAAGAGCGCAAAGTGGGCCGCCGCGCTCTGGTCGTCGAGCGCCACCGCCTGCTCGGCGAGGTCGCGCCCGCGCGTGAAGTGCTGCGCCCGCTCGTCGCGCGACTCGGCGCGGCGACCCTTTTCGCACTCGATGCGGCCTGCGCGGGCGAGGGCGCTGGCCGGTCGCTCGGCAGCGTGGCCGGCGGATGCGACTACGCAACACGCGACGAGTGCGGCCAACGCCGCTCGGAGGTGGACAGCCCCCATCATACAAAAAATGTAACCCTGCCAACCTGTTCGCGGGAAGTCAACCACGCAGGGACCAGCTCAGTATCCCAAGCCCCGCACGCGCCGCTCGTCGAGGCCGAAGAAGTGTGCGATCTCGTGCACCACGGTTTTCCGGATCTGCTGGCGAAGTGCAGCGTGCGTCGGGCAGTTTCGCAGGAGCGGCCCGGCGAAGATCGTGATCCGATCGGGAAGGCCGGCGAAGTCGTGCGGCCGCCGGGAGAGCGGGACGCCTTGGTAGAGGCCATAGAGCGACTCGCGCGCCGGGTCGAGCCCGAGCGCGAGGAGCAATCTCGGCGGAGGCTCCTCCTCGACCACCACCGTGACGTTCGCGAGCAGGCGGGCGAACTCCGCGGGGATGTCATCGAGCGCCTCGGCCACCAGCCGTTCGAATTCGGCGTTTTCCATATCGCGAGGTCGGTCACGCGCCTCGTGGCACTCAGAGAAGGCGAACCGCGCGCAGCTGTCAACCAGGTCGTTGGGGGAACTTGTGGCGCCGCCGTCGATCGTGTAGCGCCAGGCATGCCCGCCACCGCCGTCCGCTTCGGCATCCAGACGCCGCAGGAGGGCGTTAGCTACGAGGCACTCGCCGTTCACTGGTCCGAGGCGGATGCCCTTGGATTCGACTCCGTCTGGCTCGACGACCACTTCTATCCGATCGTCCGCCCGCAGAGCGAGCCGCAGATGGAGGGCTGGACGCTCCTCGCCGCGCTGGCGCGCGAAACGCGCCGCATCGGTATCGGCATCCTCGTCAGCTGCAACTCGTACCGCTCACCTGCCTTGGTCGCGAAGATGGCAGCGACGGTCGACGTGCTCTCCGGGGGCCGGCTCATCCACGGCATGGGTGCCGGCTGGCACCAGGGCGAGTACGAGGGCTACGGCTACGACTTCCCGTCCGTCGGCGAGCGCCTGCGCCAGCTCGACGAGGCGCTCCGCGTGCAGAGGCTCCTCTGGACCGAGGAGCGTCCCTCGTTCGAGGGACGCTACTACCGCCTCCGCGAGGCCATCTGCAATCCGAAGCCGGTGCAGCGGCCGCACCCACCCATCCTGATCGGGGGCGGTGGTGAGCGGGTGCTCCTGCGGCTGGTCGCCCGGCACGCCAACGTCTGGAACAACGGTGGTACGGTGGGAGAGTTCCGCCAGAAGCTCGACGTCCTCCGCCGTCACTGCGAGGCGGAGGGGCGCGCCTACGCCGCGATCGAGAAGTCCTGGTTCGGCTCCGTCATCCTCGACGCGGACGCCGACCGTGCGGCGAAGCGTCTCGAGCGGACGGCGGCGGCCTGGGGCACGACCCCCGCGGAGATGGCGGGGCGCGCGCTCGCCGGGACGCCCGAGCAGGTCGTCGAGCGGGTGCGCGAGTACGTGGCAGTGGGCGTCACCAGCTTCATCGGGATGTTCGGCCGCGTTGACGACCTCCGCAGCACCCGCCTGTTCGCGGAACGCGTGCTGCCCGCCTTTCGCTGACGCGGCGGTAACGGCGGCGTCTGTTTTTCATCGGCTTTCGGCCTCTGACCCTGGTGGGGCCGATGCTTGGGCGCGGCACAACCGTTGCACACCGGGCATGTCTCTCTTCCGCAGAGCGCGACGGCTACGGGCCGGGACGGCGACCGCCTTCCCTGCGCCGACCCCCCGCCCCCGGGTAACGCTCAGCGAGCAGCTGCAGGAGATCGCAGCGGCGGCCACCGCGCCCGAGGATGCGCTCGAGCCGGCGCTCCGTGCCATTCTCGAGACGAGCACGGCGCGGGCCGGAGCGATCTGCCTCTTCGACCAGCGACATGCCTTGCTGCGACTCGCGGCGGAGGTCGGGCTGTCGGACGAGGGCTGCCAGCGGTTGCGGAGCGTGCGGCACGGGGACCCAACGGCCTGGGACATGCCGCTTCACGGGCTGCTCAATCGCCGCGCCTATCTGATCGAGAGTGCGGCGCGGAACCGCTACGTGCCGCGGCTGGTCGACCCGATCTCCGCGGTGCGCACCGTGGCCTGCATTCCGCTCTACGCCGGCGTTGCGCCGCTCGGGAGTCTGGTGCTCGTCGCGGTTGCGCCTCGCTCGTTCGGCGAGCGCGACGTGCGCTCGCTCGAGCGGCCGCTCCGCGAGCTCGCGCGGATCATCGAGGCGGTCCGTCGCCGCGCGGGCGCGGACGAGGAGAACCCGGTCGTTCCCCTCCCACGGGTCGCCTCGCCGGCCGTGGCGGGGGAGCTCTCGGCTGTGGTTGCCGAACGGGAGCGGCTCCAGGTAGAGACCGCGGCCCACCTCGCGGAGCGGACGCGCGTGCGCGAGGAGCTCGCCGGCCTGCGCGCCGAGCGGGAACGCCTACAGAATGCGCTGGAAGCGGCCGCCGACGAGCAGGCGCGCCTCGCCACCGACCTGCAAGGGGCCCGGCGAGACGCGGAGCGGATCGACGCGCTCACGGCCGCGCTCGCCGCAGCCGAGCAGGAGCGCGCCCGGCTCGCGGCATCGCTCGAGGCACAGGCCGCCGAGCGGACGGTGCAGACGCGCAGCGAGATTGCCGATCGGCATGCGCGCGCGGAAGCCGAGCGGGCGGTCTCCGTGGCGCGCGCCGAGCTCGAGGTCGCACGGCAGGCGGCGGCCAGCGGAGCTGCGGATGCCGCGGCACTCCTCGGCGAGCGGCACGCCGAGGTCGAGCGGCTGGTGGCGCGTCTCACCCGGGCTGAGGCGGAGGCGGCACGCGAGCGGGATCTCTCGCGCGAGCGCGACCGGGAGCTCGAGCGCGTGGCGAGCGAGCTCCGGGCGACGGTGTCGCGTGAGCAGCGTTTGCGGGAAGAGCTCCATGCCGCGACCGTGCGCGCCGAGCCTGGCATGTCCGAACTCTTCGCCGCCCGCGCGGCGGTCCGGGCTACGGAAGAGGCACACTCCACGCTCGCGGCGGAGACCTCGGACGTGCGTGCCGCGCTCGACAGCGCCCGGGCGATCGTCGAGGCGCTCGAGGACGAAGCCACCCGTGGGCGAGCGGACATCGAGCAGCTCGAAGCCGCGGCGCGAGCGGTCGCGGTCGAACAGGAGCGGCTGGAAGCACGGCTCGAGGAGGCGCGCGCCCGCGCGAGCGAGAACGCGAGGCGGCTCGAGGCCCTCGATCGGGAGATGGTGGCCGTGCGCGACGAGCGCGACCGCCTCGCCGATGCGGTGCGGGAGGACGCGGCGGAAGCGCGCGCGCGGACAGCGCGGCTGGAGGCGGTGACGGCCGAGCGCGATCGCCTGCAGGCGGCGCTCGGGGCGGCGGAGGCGGAGAGCGAGCGGCGCGACGGGGAGACGGGTACGCGTGCGGCGGCGGAGGCGCGGCTGCGCGAGGCGGTGGCCCGCGAGACGGCCGAGCGGAGCCGTCTCGAGGCGGCAATCGGGACGCTCGAGACGGCCCTGGCCGAGCGCACCGCCGAGGCGGCGGCTCGTGCAGTCGAGCTCGAACGTCTGGGCGCGGAGCGAGCTCGGCTGGCCGCCGAGCTCGAGAGCGCAATGGCCGAGCTCGCGCTGGCCGCACAGGGGAGCGACCCGGTGCGGGTGGTGACCATGGCCCCCGCGGGCGGCGCGCGCACGCGGGCGCGCGAGCTCGCCGAGCAGCGGCCGCTCGTGGTGGTGGTGGACGGTGACCCGACCTGGGAGACGATCTCCCTCGACGGGCACCAGGTGGCCGTGTTCCCGCCCGGCGAGGACCTGATTCAACGGCTGGCCGGCGTCGAACCGAGCCGCATCGTTCTCAACCTCGCCGCCCCGAACGCGCTCGAGGCGCTCGCTGCGCTACGTGCGAGCGGCTCGCGCACCCGCGTCTGGGGATGCCTGGCCGTGCCCGCGATCGACCGGGCGCTGCCCGTCGGCATGGTCGAGCCGAGCAGCCGTCCGCTCGATCCCGATGCGATCCTCGAGGCGCTCGGCCCGCACGCGGGACGCGGCATCCGAGTCGTGACGGCCGGTGCGGACGTGGATGCGCTCATGAGTCTGAGGCAGGCGCTCGCACGCCGCGGTATGTCCGTGTCGATGGCCTGGGACGGCAAGCAGGCGAGCGAGCTGGTGGGCGTGGTGCGGCCGGAGGTGATGGTGGTCGATCTCGACCTTCCCCGGCGGGAAGGCTACGTGATCGTGGCCGGGCTCGGTGCGGTGGATCCGCTGCCCATCACGGTGCTCGTGCCTGGGACGGAGGATCCCGCGACGGCGTTCGCGGCCGTTCTCGCCGACCCGGCGCATGCCGGACGGGCGCTCCCGCTCGATCGACTGCTCGGTACCGTGCTCGCGCGCAGCGAGGCGCCGCCTCCCGAGCGACAGCAGAAGGTCCGCGCGCTCGGCGGGCGCGGCAAGTAGCGCCGCCGGCGCTCTCAGGCGGCCGTCGAGCTCCGGACGCCCCGGTCGATCGCGGAGAGCAGCTCGTCGGGATCGACCGGTTTCACGAGTACGAGGTCGACGCCACGGGCCCGCACGTCCTCGGGACTGAAGTGCGAGCCCCAACCCGACACGAGCACCACGAGCGTCTGCCGCGAGCGTTGCTTCGCGGCCCGCACGACCTCCCAGCCTGCCCGGTCGGGGAGCCCCACGTCGGTCACGACGGCCGCGAAGGGCCGGCGCTCGATCGCGGCGAGGGCGTCCGCCACCGTGGCGGCGGTCTCGACGACGTAGCCCTGGCCGCCGAGTAGCTCCGCGGTCGCCTCCCGCACCGCGGGGTGGTCGTCGACGACGAGGACGGTGTGTTCGCCGCGCGACGGCCGGCCGGCCGGCCCCGGCTGCTTCTCCTCAACCGGAGAGGCGATCGGCAACGACACGAAGACCGAGGTCCCCTTGCCCGGCTCGGAGTCGAGAAAGACCGAGCCGCCGTGCGCTCGGACAACGCGGTCCACGGTGCTGAGACCCAGGCCCGTACCGCCCGGCTTCGTGGTAAAGAAGGGATCGAAGGCGCGCG
>VBLA01000002.1 GCA_005879245.1 Deltaproteobacteria bacterium | reverse complement strand
CTCCCGGCACCTACCGGATCGCGGCCTTCGAGGACGTGAACGGCGATCGCAAGTTCCAGCCCGACGCCGAGCGGGCCGGACGGTACGGGAATCCGACCGACATCCACCTCGGCGCGGGAGGGAACATGAGCGGCCTGGACATTCATCTTGGGCCCGACACCCCGGCGCGCATCGAGATTCCGCCCCGTCTCCCGGAGGCGGGCTCTCGAGGCGTGAAGGGGTTGCCGGACATTCAGGTGGGAACGGTCGTGTCGCTCGACGACCCGAGGTTCTCGGCCGAGCATGGGCGCTTCGGGATGTGGGAGCCCGTCGAGTTCATGTTCACCGTGGGCGCAGGGATATATTTCCTCGAAGAGTGTGATGCGTCGCGAACACCGATCCTGTTCGTGCACGGGATCGGCGGCTATCCGACGGAGTTCAAATACCTCGTCGGGAAGCTCGACCGGCGGCGGTTCCAGCCGTGGTTCGCGTACTATCCGTCGGGCCTCGATCTCGACCGCGTCGCGGACGGATTCGCGCGCTGGATGCAGGTCCTACAGGTGAGATGCGGTTTCCGTCGGCTCGTCGTGGTCGCGCACAGCATGGGTGGTCTCGTCGCCAGAGCCTTCATCGAACGCGTCGCGGGGGATCATGCCGCGCCGACGATCAACGGGATCGACACGTTCGTGTCGATCTCCACCCCGTGGGGCGGCCACACCGCGGCGGCGCTCGGCGTCGAGCACGCTCCCGAGGTCGTCCCAGCGTGGCGAGATCTGGTACCGGGCTGCCCGTTCCTGGAATCGCTGATGGGCCACCCCCTCCCACCCGGGGTCCGCTACTACCTCTTCTTCGGCTTCGGTGGAGGGGGCGACTCTCCGTTCCTCCGGGGCGCAAACGACGGGGTCGTCGCTGTGGCCAGCGAGCTCGACCCCCGGGCACAAGGCGCGGCGATCAGGATGTTCGGCTACGACGAGACCCACACGGGGATACTGAACAGCGAAGCGGTCGCCGCGCAGCTGAACGCGGTGCTCGGGACCCCGTGAGTCACCCTTGCTCCTCGCTCTCATTCGCCTCGAGTGCCTCCGTGAGGAAGGCCACCAGGTTGTCGAGCGAGTCGAAGCGCTGAGACCGTCCGGAGTCAATGTGCTCGACCCGGCCCCGAAAGCACTGGGAGGTCGGGGCCGTGTCGGAAGTGAACTGGACGACGAACGATCGTGACACCGGCAGGGACGAACCGCTTTGCCCGGGTGCGCTGCCGGCCCCTCCGAGTGCGTCGGGTTCCACGGCCCGAGCCTACCTGAAGCGGAGGGGCGCAATCCTGAAAGGGAACGGAAGGATATCAGAAATTACTCGGTCACATTCGCGCCGTTCAGCCTCCCAGTTCTCGGAGCAGCGTGCGGGCTGCGCGCAGGTCGGCGGTGTCGAGCCCCTCGGTGAAGGCCTCATATGGTGGCGCAAGCGTCGCGCGAGCAGCTCCCTTCCGGCCCCGAGCCGCAAGCTGCCGCGCCAGGGCGGTCGCCGCCCGGAGCTCGAAGGCGCGCGCCGCCTGCGCGCGTGCAATCTCGAGCGCGCGCCCGAAGGACGACTCGACCGCGTCCGACGGCTCACCCCGAGCCGCGAGCAGCTCGCCGCGGACCCTCCAGAGCTCCGGGGCGTGCCACAGGGAAAGCGTCGTCCGGACCATCTCGAGCCCCTCATCCACCGCGGCGAGCCCCTCGGAGAGCTGTCCGAGCCGCAACGATGCCTCGGCGAGAGTGGTCAGCAGTGCGGGGACGTACACCCAGACCTCGATGCGGCGGAAGTCCTCCAGCGCCTGTCGGAGGTCGCGGACGGCGGCTGCGGCATCCCCGCGACGCAGGTGGATTCTGCCGTTGATGTCCCCCAGGCCGGCGAGCCAGAGACCGAGGCCGTGCTCGCTGGCAAGGTCACGTCCCTCCCCGACGACCACGACCGCGTCGTCCAGATCACCCCGCCACACGTGGACCTGTGCCGCGAGGTAGAGGCCCATCGCGAGGTCGCTCGGATTCGGTTGCGCGCGCGCGCATACGATCGCGGCCCGGACGGAGGCCAGAGCCCGGTCGGGGCTGCCTATGAGCCACAGGCGCCAGCCCTCCGCGCCGTGGGCCCAAACCACGGGATTCTCGCCCGGGATGACGCCCCCAAAGGGGGTCGGGTCGGCTCTGGCGACCTCCGCCAGTGAAGCCGCCCCTGCGTACTTGCCCTCCCAGAGCGCGGCGGTCGCCGACAGCATGCCAGCCGCGAGGCGGGCCTCCCGGCTACCGAGCTGCTCAGCCGATCTCGCGAGCTCGTCGGCCAGGTGTGGCGTACGGACCACGTCGGCACGCGCCAGGCTGCCATTCAGGAGCATGTAGGCGATTTGAAAGACCTCGAACCTGCCGCCGAGATTGGCGGCGAGGTCATGCGCTCGCCTGAGGCTCACCCAAGCCTGCTCCGCCGCGAAGCCGTTCATCGCGATCAGGGCCGCGCCGAGGGACGAGGTCAGTCCGAGTTCGCACCGTTGCCGCTCCGGTCCGTCCGGCGCGCGCTCCAGCAGTGTGAGCGCGCGCTGCACGTACCGGACGGTTTCCCGCGGGGCGAAGCGGTGCTCGGCGGCTGCCGCCGCGCTCTGGAGCCATGTGATCGCCCGGGCGGCGTCATGACCTTGCTCGAAGTGCGCTGCGAGCTCGGCGGCAACATCTGCAGCCCTGTCCCCGAAGCCCGCTTCCAGACGCTCGCCGACCCGCTGATGGAGGAGGCGGCGGCGGCCGGCAGGAATTCGGTAGTAGAGGACGCGCTGGTAGAGGGCATGCGCGAATACGTAACGAGCAGCGACCGCGCCGTCCGGCCATGCCTCGGTACCGCTGGCGCGCAGGAACCGTTGCGCGCGTACGAGGCGCTCGCACGCATCCTCCGCCTGCTCGAGCTCTACTTCGAGCGCCGCGGCTACGGCTTGTGCGCCGAACTCGAGGCCGACGACGCTCGCGGCCTCCAGTACGGCCACCTCGAGCGGTTCCAGGCCCACGACCTGCATCTCGACGAGATCGCGGAGGCTCCCCGGGATCTGCCGCTCGAGCGTCTCCAGGTCGGCTTGCAGGGTGGCTCCCTGGTCGCCCTGTTGGAGCCAGCCGCGGGCAATGAGGTAGTCGACGGCTGTCACCAGGAACAACGGATTGCCCTCGCTCTGTGTGTGCAGGAGCTGCACCAGCGGAGGCGGCGCCGCGAGGCCGCCGAATCGGGAGGCGAGGTAGCTCTCGACGCCCGACAGCGGCAGCAGGTTGAGCGGAAGTTCCACACACAGGCGCTTCTGACTGAGGGCTCGCCGCATCCCGTCGAACGGCCCTGCGTTGACGATCGCCTCGCTGGGACGGTAGGTGCCGAGCAGGAGAAACCGCGCACGCTCGGGGCGCTGAGCGAGGATAGAGACGATGTCGACGGTGCTGGCGTCGGCCCAGTGAAGATCCTCCAGCACGAGAACGAGCGTCATCTCGGTCGTCAGCTCCTCCACGAGCTGCGCGAACACCCGCAGCATCCGCTCGGCAGTGGTGCCGGAAAGGCTGGCGCGGAGAGTCTCCAGTTCCCCCGGCTCGACGAGCCACGGAAGCTGGACGAGCCAGGCCGGGGCTTGCTCCCGGAGCAACTGTACGACCCGTGCCGCGTGCGGCCCCTGTGCGAGACGGCCCAGGGCTTCGAGCACCGGCATCAGGGGCTCTTCCCCGCTGTGCCGTCGCATGCACCGCCCCATGGCGATGATGGTCTCACCCGCACCGGACCGCGTGTCGACCTCGGCGAGGAACGCCTCGACGAGCGTCGTCTTTCCGATCCCGGCTTCTCCGGTGACGAACACGGTCTGGCGGATCCCCCCGGCGGCCACCTCGAGAAGCTCATGCAAACGGGTGATCTCCGCCTCCCGGGCGACCACGTGGACCGGCGGGCGGGGTGGGGAGGCGGGAAGGCGAGAATGTGCCGTCCCCGTCCCCCCGATGGCAGACACGAAGCGGAAGCCCCGCCGATGCACCGTTTCCACGAATCGCGGGTGCCGGACCTCATCGTGGAGGGCGTCACGGATCTCGCTGATCGACTTGGTGAGCGTGGCCTCGGTGACCGCGATGCCACCCCACACGGCGTCGAGGAGTTCCTCCTTGCTGACGAGCATGCCGGGGCGTTCCGCGAGGTAGCAGAGAACGGCCCAGGTCTTCGGCCGCAGCGAAATGGCTCGGTCGCCGGAGCGAAGGTACCCGGCGTTCATATCGAGCCAATAAGGCGGAAAGCGGATTTCGCCGCGAGGTCTCGGCGGGGATGCGACCCCGTCTAGGCGCTGCACGGCAAGCAAGCTGGCACAGAATCGAGGCAAAGTTCAATTGGGGCGAAGGATGAGTAGTTTCCGAGACTTTTTCGAGATTTTTCTCGCGCATTTCAGGACTCGGGCCGCAGGCCAACGTACCGTGGCAGGCATGGGTGCCCCGGCCAGCCTACCTTTTTCCCGACTCGCCCCCGTCGCGCTCATTCGGGCAGCCGGGCTGGCTCCCGTCGTCGCCGTCCTCAAACGCATCGGCGCGCCCGCGGAACGGCTCCTCGCGAGCGCGAATCTGCCCTCCGTCATCCCCGACGATCCCGAGGCCCTGATCTCCCTCTGCCAGGCGTTCCGGTTCATGGAGGAGGCGGCGCGGGCAACCGGCATCGAGAATCTCGGGCTGCTTGCGGGACAGGGCATGCAGATCGACGCGCTGGGAGTGTTCGGCCGTCTGATTCGCCGCGGGCGCACCCTCAGGGAGGCCATCGATACTGCGATACGCACGATGCCGGCCTTCAATTCCGGCGGCCGCTACTGGCTCGCGCACGAGGGGGATCGGGTGCGCTTGTGTCACGAGTTCGTCGACGGCCTCGACGCCGGACACCGGCAGGCCGATCAGTACTGCTTGATGCTGGCACTGAACATCGTGCGCCTCGCAGCTGAACCGCGCTGGCGGCGCGACGATGTGCTGCTGGAGACGACGAAGAGGGCGGGCGGATTCGGTGACATCGAGGTCCTGTCCGACGCGAGGATCGCCTTCCGGCAAAGGGAAACCGCCGTCACCTTCCCGCAGTCACTGTTGAGTCGGCCCCTCACGCCGGGCGGTGTCACGCGCCGCATCGAGGACGCTGATATCGAGGCGTGGTGGGCGTCGGGTCCGGCAGGTGACCTCCCTGGATCCGTGATGCAGGTGATGGCGACGCTGCCCTCATCGGACTATCCGCGCATCGGCCTGACTGCGAACGCGATCGGCATGAGCGTCCGCGCGCTGCAGCGGCGGTTGGCCGAGGCCGGGGTGAGCCACGGGCGCTTGGTCGCCGAGTCGCGCTTCGCCACCGCCGTCCGGCTCCTCGAGGGAACGGATGCCACGGTTCTCGACATCGCGCTCGACCTGGGGTACTCGGACCACGCCCACTTCACCCGCGCCTTCCGGCGGTGGACAGGCATCGCTCCGCGGGACTTTCGGCGAGTGAGCCGGAGGATGCGCGGCACCTCGCTGGCGCTCTCCGTAGAGCGAGGGAGCCGACCAGTCGGGCGAAACCGCAGGCCGAGCACTCCGTTCCTCCGGGCCTCCCGCGAGGTCACCTGGACCATGCGCAGCAGGTAGCCGCGGTAGGCCGCGGCGTCGCGAGCGCTCAGTGACGCCGACGCTTCGCGAACCCCTTCAGCAGGAGGACCGACGCCTTGAGCGCCTGCGCGCTCGGCTCGATGTAGGCCGCGACGCGCTCGATCTCGGCGGCCCTTCCTGGCCGGCCGTGTCTGCGCCAGTACTCGGCGTCGCGACGTAGCGAGACGATCTGCCGCCGCAGGCGACCGTATGTCGCCTGGCGCTCGATCGCCGCGACGACGAACCGCAGGTCCCTGGGGTCCTGGCGCATGCCCGCGAAGCACGCGCCGTGCCTCCATGTCCGCCCGGGCGGAGCAGAAAGCTGGCGGGCTATGCAGGGCGACTAGCTC
>VBLA01000576.1 GCA_005879245.1 Deltaproteobacteria bacterium | reverse complement strand
CGAGATTCTCCGCGATGCACTCCCCCGTGCGATCGGGACGCCGTTCACTCCGTTGCGGTGTGGAGTGGACGTGGCGCATTACCCGCGCGAGCACCACTGTGTTCTCCGCTACACGCTGGAGGGCACGCGATCGAACGGCGGGGAGACTTCCCGGATGACCGTCTTCGGGAAGGTCGCGGCGAACGATCGCGGCACGCTGACCGCGGTGGCCGTGCCTGAGCTGCACGAGCGCCTCCTTGGGGGGAAGACCCGGCGGTTCACCGTCCCGCGATCGCTTGGATTCGTCGACCGGTTGAAGCTGACGCTATTGGAGGCCATATCCGGCGTGCCCCGGATCGGCCAGCTGCTGCGGGAACGGCTGCAGGAGGGGCGCGGACCCG
The DNA here is from genome assembly GCA_005879245.1 of Deltaproteobacteria bacterium. Classification (GTDB taxonomy): domain Bacteria; phylum Desulfobacterota; class Binatia; order DP-6; family DP-6; genus DP-23. The sequence goes on along the minus strand of VBLA01000576.1, from coordinate 1,990 downwards.
ACGGAACGCCGACGCTGGAGGGCGCGATCGACGCGGCCGCGGGCGTCGCGGCGGGCCTCCATACTTCCAGCATTGCCCTCGGGCCGAACCGCCGGATCCAGGACGAGCTGCTGGAACTGGAGCAGGCGCGCCTCGTCCTGCAGCGTCTCTCCCCCCACCTCGGTGCAGCCTTCCACGAGTGGCTGGAGGCGGTCGCCGCATACGCCGGAATGTCTGACCCCTGGTCAGCGTGCTTCACCCACGGGGACTTCAGTCCCTCGCAGCTGCTCTTCTCCGGCGAGCAGTGCAGTCTGATCGACTTCGACACCGTCTGCCAGGCGGAACCGGCGCTCGACCTCGGGGCCTTCATCGCCTACCTTCGCCTGAGCTCGCGGAAGGCCGGGGCTTCCGCGTCGGCGGGCGGCAGGGCGGCGACGGAGGGACTGTGCGCGCGCTTCCTCGAGGCCTACATGGTCGAGTGTGGTCTCGGACCGGGGGCGCGAGAGGCGCTCCGCGTGCGTGTCCATCTGTACGAGATGGTGAGCCTCCTGCGTCTGGCGTTCCACGGCTGGCTGAAGTTCAAGCCGGCGCGGCTCGAGCTCGCCGTGGGTCTGATCCGGGGACGCATCGCGGAATGGCAATGACACCCGCGCCATTTATCGTCGGAGTAGGCCGTTCCGGAACGACTCTGCTCCGGCTGATGCTCGACGCACATCCATATCTGGCGATCCCTCCGGAGACTCACTTCATTCCCCTCGCCGCGCAGAGCTGCGCTACAGCGACCGATCACACTCATTGACGAGAAGGCCACCGGAGGCAAGCCGCATCGGCCGCTGGAAGAAGGACATGAGCGCTTCAGATCGTCAGACGTTCGAAAGAATCGCGGGCCGGATCCTTTGGGAACTCGGCTACGAAACGGAATCGCCGCGCAGAAGCTAGCAGCCGAGGGCCATTTCCATGAGAAAGTAGGCAAGCCCCTGAATCCTCCATCCGCCGCTGCCGACGAAGCCAAGGTTCTCGTTATCTCCTACCCCAAGAGCGGCCGCACCTGGCTGCGCGTCATGATGGGTCGGGCGCTGCGTGACCTCATCGGCCTGGACGAGGTGCTGATGTTCGAAGAGAACCATATCATCGCCGCCGAGGGCATGCTGCCGACGCTCTTCACCCACGATGGCTCCAGCAACACGATGTCGTCGTCTCCTGCTACTTTCAGGCCACGCGGCGCAAGAGTCTCTTTCATGGCACAATTTCCGAGTTTATCCGCAGCGACAAGTACGGCATCCGCAAAATCGTCGCCTTCAACCGCATCTGGCACGCCGCGCGGAACGTGCCGGAGGCCTTCCTGTTGGTGCGCTATGAAGACCTCCACGTTGCCCCCCGGCCGCTTCTCCGCCGCATTCTCGAGTTCATGGATGTCAGTCGCATCGAAGACGCGACGCTCCACCGCGCCATCGAGTTCGCCAGCTTCAGCAATATGAAGAAGGTGGAACAGGAGGGGAAGTTCGAGAACAAGAAACTCCGCCCGGGAAAATCCGGCGACGAAGAATCCTTCAAGGTGCGCAAGGGGAAGGTCGGTGGCTTTGTGGACTACCTCAACCCGGAGGACTGCGCCTTCGTCGATCAGATCGTCCGCAACCTGGACGATCCCTACCATAAGCTCACGGTGGCGGTTACACCTTACGAGCTCTGCTGCCAGCATGGCCGCAAGCAATAGGGCGCGCAGAACTCGAGGGTAGGCGTCACGGCTGTTCATAGTGCCAGCGCGGGGCGGTGATGGAGCGACTGCGCGCGCGGTTCCTCGACGCCTACATGATCGAGTGTGGTCACGGGCCGGGGGCGCAAGAGGCGCTTCGCGTGCTTGTCCAGTTGTACGAGATTTGAGCCTCCTCCATGTGGCGTTCCACGGCTGAAGTTCAGGCCCGTGCGGCTCGAATTCGCCGCGGACGTGATCCCGGAACGAACCGCGGAAGGGCGAGAATGGCCGGATCGCCGTGAGAGTGTCGCCTGGTTC
>VBLA01000001.1 GCA_005879245.1 Deltaproteobacteria bacterium | reverse complement strand
TACTTCGCATTCGGCTGACCGAGGTACATCCGCTGGAGCGTCCAGAGGAGGTAGCCCGCCGTCAGGACGACGGCGCTCGCCGCGACGATGGTGAGCGCCGGAAACGCCCGCCAGCCGCCGAGCAGGACGAGGACCTCGGAGATGAAGGCGGAGAGCCCCGGCAACCCCATCGCCGCGAAGAAGGCGAGCCCCGTCACCCCGGTGTAGACCGGGAGGATCGAGGCGAGGCCGCCGAAGCCGTTGATCTCGCGGTGATGCGCGCGGTCGTAGATGACACCCACCAGGAGGAAGAGCATGGCCGTGACCGTGCCGTGGTTGAACATCTGGAGCACGGCGCCGTTGATGCCCTGCGGCGTGAAGGCGGCCATGCCGAGCATGACGTAGCCCATGTGGCTGATGCTCGAGTAGGCGACGAGCTTCTTCAGATCCGACTGTGCCATCGCCACGATCGCGCCGTAGACGATGTTGAAGGTGCCGAGGGCGGCGAGGCACCAGAAGGCGAGGCTGTGGCCGCCCCACGCCGTCGCGAGCGTCGCGGCCGGCAGGATGCCGTAGTTGATCCGCAGGATGCCGTAGGTGCCCATCTTGAGGAGCACCCCCGCGAGGATGACCGAGATCGCAGTCGGCGCCTCGACGTGCGCGTCGGGGAGCCAGGTGTGGAAGGGGAAGGCGGGAATCTTGATCGCGAAGCCGATGAAGAGGGCGAACCAGAGGAGGATTTGCACCCGGAGCGAGATGCGGTCGTGGACCAGCGCGGCGAGCTGGGTCATGTCGAACGAGTGGGGATCCGCGGCGAAGTAGAGGTAGAGGATCGTCACCAGCATGAGGACCGAGCCGAGCAGCGTGTAGAGGAAGAACTTGATCGCCGCATACTCCCGTCGCGGGCCGCCCCAGATGCCGATCAGGAAGTACATCGGGAGGAGCATCGTCTCCCAGAAGACGAAGAAGAGGAAGAAATCGAGCGAGCAGAAGACGCCCATCATGCCCGCGTCGAGGAGACAGAAGAGCGCGTAGTAGCCCTTCACGCCCTTCTCGATGCCGAACGAGGCGATCATGCAGATGAAGCAGAGGAGCGCGGTCAACACGATCATGGTGAGACTCACCCCGTCGAGCCCGACGAAGTAGTCGATCCCGAACGCCGGGATCCACGCGCCCCGACGCACGAACTGGAAGCCGGGCGCGTTCGGATCGAAGTGGGCGAGGAGCCAGACCGCCAGGAGAAGGGGCGGCACCGTCGCAGCCACGCCGGTCCACCGGATGGCCCAGTGGGCCCGGGCGGGCAGGCAGAGGATCGCCGCCATCCCGACGACCGGGATGAAGATCATCAGGCTCAGCACCTGCTCGCTCATCCGTGCACCTTTCCCGCGCTCACGAGGCCGAGACCAAAGACCAGTAGAGGAGCACCCCCCCCAGCACGCCGATCAGGACGACGTAGAGGTAGGCGTTGATCGCCCCGCTCTGCAGGTTCCGCACCCGCCGGCCAACGAACTGCGCGACGTCGGCCAACGCGTTGACCGCGCCGTCGACGACGTAGCCATCGAAGAGGCCGCTCGCCCACGCCCACCCGCGCACGATCGCGGCCGAGAGGTTGACGAGGCCGTCGATCACCCGGAGGTCGAACCAGGCCGCCATCCGGCAGACGAGCAGCACGCCTCGCACGAAGAGGAGGTCGTAGAGCTCGTCGACGTAGTACTTGTTGAGGAGGATCCGATGGGGCACGCCGCCGAGCACCCGACCGAAGACCGCCGGGTCCGGCCGGCGGCGGTAGTAGATGGTGTAGGCGAGGCCGATGCCGGCGAGAGCGACGAGGACCGAGAAGAGCGTGAGCGAGAGCTCGACGGCGAGCTCGGCGTGGTGCGCGACCGCCACATGCACGCCCACCACCGGCTCGAGCCACGCCTCGAAGGGCAGGAACACGTGGGGGATCCAGAGGAGTCCGGCCAGGACCGAGCCGCCCATGAGAATCCAGAGCGGGACCGTCATGGTCGCGGGCGATTCGTGCAGATGGTGTGCGGTCTCGTGATCGGCATGGCAGGGGCCGAAGAAGACCATGAAGACCTGGCGGAACATGTAGAAGGCGCTGAGACCCGCCACCGTGACGCCGACCGCCCAGAGCATCGGGCTGCCGTACGGGCTGGAATAGACCTGCCACAGGATCTCGTCCTTCGAGAAGAAGCCGGCGAGCGGCGGGATGCCCGCGATGGCGAGCGTCGCGACGATGAACGTGGTGGAGGTGGCGGGGAGCTTCTCCCGGAGTCCGCCCATCTTCCGCATGTCCTGCTCGCCGCTCATGGCGTGGATGACGCTCCCCGAGCCGAGGAAGAGACACGCCTTGAAGAAGGCGTGCGTCATCAGATGGAAGATGCCGGCGGCGTAGGCACCGACCCCCATGGCGAGGAACATGTAGCCGAGCTGCGAGACGGTCGAGTACGCCAGCACGCGCTTGATGTCGTTCTGCGCCAGGGCGATCGTCGCGGCAAGGACCGCCGTCGCGGCACCGATCACCGCCACCACCGCGAGCGTCGCCGGCGCCATCGCGAAGAGGAAGTTGAGACGGGCGATCATGTAGACGCCGGCGGTCACCATGGTCGCCGCGTGGATCAGGGCGGAGACCGGGGTGGGGCCCGCCATCGCGTCGGGGAGCCAGACGTAGAGGGGGATCTGCGCCGACTTGCCGGTGGCGCCGACGAAGAAGAGGAGCGTCACCAGCGTCGCGACCGGGACGCCCCACTGCGTCTCGCCCGCGAGCAGATGGGCATGCGTCGCCAGCTCGCGGAAGACGAGCGTCCCGTGGCCGCGGGCATCCAGGCTCCAGAAGAGGAGGAAGACGCCGAGGACGAAGCCAAAGTCCCCGATCCGGTTGACGATGAAGGCCTTGTTGCCGGCGCGCGTGTTGGCGAGCTCCTTGTGCCAGAAGCCGATAAGCCCCCACGAGCAGAGCCCGACCCCCTCCCAGCCGACGAACATGACGAGCAGGTTGTCCCCGAGGACGAGCGTCAGCATCGCGAACGTGAAGAGGTTCAGGTACGCGAAGAAGCGCCAGTAGGCCGGGTCCTCGTGCATGTACCCGACGGAGTAGAGGTGGATCAGCCCGCCGATCCCCGTGACCACCAGGATCATCACGGCGGAGAGGGGATCGACCGCGAAGGCGACGTCGACACCGAGCGTGCCGACGTGGATCCAGGGGAAGAGCCGCACCAGGAGGAGACGATGCTCGGGGTCGAGCGTCGTCAGCTGGAGGAAGGCCGCGACCGCCAGCACGAACGACGCCGCCACCGTGCCGCAGGCGAGCCACGAGACGGCCGCCTTCCCCAGCCGGCGCTGGAGCGGCACGCCCGCGAGCCCCAGGATGGTCGCCCCCGCCAGGGGGAGGAGCGGGATGAGTGCGACGTACGGCGCCACCGTCATCGGCGCAGGCGGTCCGTTGCCTCGACGTCGATCGTCTCGAAGCTCTGGTAGATGCCGAGCACGATGGCGAGGCCGATGGCCGCCTCGGCGGCAGCGAGCATGATGACGAAGATCGCGAAGACCTGGCCGTCGTAGCCCGTCTGGTTGTAGCGGGCGAAGGCGACGTAGTTGATGTTGGCGGAGTTGAGGACGAGCTCGATCCCCATGAGGATGCCGATGGCGTTCCGTCGCGTGAGCACGCAGAAGAGCCCGAGGGCGAAGAGAATCCCCCCGAGAACGACGAAGTGGCCGAGTGAGAGGTCGCCCACTAGCCCTTCACTTCTTTTCGAGAGACCACGACGGCTCCGATCAGGGCTGCCAGGAGCACGATCGAGGCCACCTCGAAAGGAAGCGCATACTGGGTGAGGAGAGCCTCCCCGATCCCGTAGGTGGTCGGGGCGGGGGCCCCGGGCGCCTTCATCACCCACCTCGCACTCCCCGCGACGTGCACCATCCAGCCGAAGACGACGGCGACCAGCACGAACCCGGGCAGCCGGCCGACCGCCCGGTTCGACACGTTCACGTCGGAGATCCGGTGCGTCAGCATGACTGCGAAGAGGGTGAGGACGAGGATGCCACCCACGTAGACGAGCAGCTGGACCACGCCGAGGAAGTCGGCGCCGAGGAGGACGAACATCGCCGCCACGCCGAGCAGCGTCCCCATGAGCGCGAAGGCCGAGTAGACGATGCTGTTCGCGAAGGCGACGCCGAGGGCGGAGCCCACCGTGACGGCGGCGAGCAGATAGAAGACGGCGACGGTGATCGACACGAAAACGCGTGGCCCGTTGCGGACTTGGGAACCGCAGGCGTTTAGCAAATGACCCCGGCGAGGGCAAACGTCGACTGGCCGTCCTACTTCTTCACGATCTCGAGCAGCTCGACCTCGAAGACCAGCGGTGCGCCCGGCTTGATAAGCGGGGGCGACCCGGCGTCGCCGTAGGCGATGTCGGCGGGACAGACGAGCTTCGCCTTGCTCCCCACCTTCATCAGCTGGAGGCCTTCGGTCCAGCACTTGATCACTCCGCGCAGCGGAAAGGTGGCGGGCTGCCCGCGCGAGCTGTCGAAGACCATCCCGTCCATGAGACGCCCCTCGTAGTTGACCTTCACCGTGTCGCTCGGCGTGGGCGAGTCGCCCGTCCCCGCCTTCAGCTCGGAGTAGACGAGCCCGGAGGCGGTGCGCTGCGCGCCTTTCTCGGCCGCCGCCTTCTCCAGGAAGGGCTGCGCCGTCTTCTTCTGCGCCTCCGCCACGCCCGTCATCCGCGTCCTGGCGAGCTGCTGCAGCTTGGGACCGTAGGAATCGACGTCCGAGACCTTCTTCTCGCGCTTCAGCACGCCGTCGGTGAGACCCAGCTTCACGAGCTCGAGCTCCTTCTCGTTCAAGGTGAAGTTCTCGAGGTTCTGGCTGAGCGCCACGCCGAGGGCGTACATCGTCTTGTCGTCGTCCGTCTTCACCTGCGGACCTGCGGCGCTCGCCGTCGGAGCAGCAAACACGGCGGCCAGTACGAGCAGGGTGGCTTCTCTCAGCATTGGAGGCTCCTTTCGAGCGCATGCGTGCAGCGGCGGGTCCTATAGGTGGAGTTGCCGGCCTGCAACAGAGCAGCCCCGCGCGAGCCGACGTGGCACGCCTGCAAGCGGTCGCGAGACACGGGATGGGAGATTTGCTCTCGCAATGCGGGGAGAAAGTCAACAATAGATCGGGGAGACCCCCTCGCGAGGCGAATGTTTTGTTGACGCCAAAATCGGGAGGTCGGTACAAAGGTTGGGACCGGGAATCGAAGGAGGAAACGCGATGAACGGCTACCAGAGGATGATCGCCCTTCTCGTTGCACCTCTCCTCCTCGGCGCCGCGGCCGCGCGAGCCGCCGACCAGCTCGTCCCGGGAACCAAGCTGCTCCTGAAGAGCGCCAACGGGCGGGAGGTGCTGAGCTTCAAGTCGACGGGACCGTTCACCCCACCGACCCCGGGCAGCGGCGATGATCCCTCGAACGTCGGCGCGAGCCTCCAGATCCTGAACCCCGGCACGTCGGAGTCGTTCACCTTCAACCTCCCCCAGGCTCACTGGTCCGTGTCCGGGACGACCTTCCGCTACGTCGACTCGGCCCTCATGGAGGCGGGCAAGGTCAAGATCGCGATCATCGGGCGGATCCTCAAGGTCTCGGGGAAGAAGATCGGCATCACGCTGAACGAACCCACCCAGGGCACGCTCGACGCGGTGTTCACGACCGGTTCCATCCGCTACTGCGCGAGCTTCGGCGACGGCTTCGTCAAGCGCGACGAGCCGGGGCGCTTCATCGCGGGCAAGGCCCCGGCGCCCGGCTCGTGCCCGGGCGCACCGCCACCCACGACCACGACCTCCGTGCCGGGCACGACGACGACCACCTCGACCGGCACGACCACGACCAGCACGGCCCCCACGGGGGGTTGCAACTGCTGCTGCTTCAGCCAGCTCTCCTTCACGACCGGGCTGCCGCAGATCGGGACGGGCGGCTGCGCGAACACCGGCGGGACGAACGTCGGGAGCGTGACGGACGACTCGGGCGCGGCCCTCTGCAACCTCGCGGCGGGCGGCCTCTACTTCGGCGGCTCGGGGGTCGGCGTCCCGCTGCCCGCGGAGATCCCCGACAT
>VBLA01000061.1 GCA_005879245.1 Deltaproteobacteria bacterium | reverse complement strand
CATGCGAGGACGACCACCTCGTCGCGGCCTTGCTAGCCCGCGCCGGGCCGGTTTGGCAAGCGATTTTGACGCGATGCCACTCGCTTCGCTGCCCCGTCTCCGCTAAACCGCCGCCGAGCACCCCGACCCATGGCTCCCCGGAGAATTCGCACCTCCCCGCCCGGCCGTGCGCGATCCCGCCAGCGGCCGGCCCCGCCTTCCAACGAGAGGGTGGCGCTCGACGACGCCATTCGCGACGTCGACACCCCCCGGGTCACCGAGGACGAGCAGCTCCTCAACTTCCGGCCCCGACCCCCGAGGGCCGAGTTCACCCACACCGACCCGTGGCGCGTCATGCGGATCGTGGCCGAGTTCGTCGAGGGCTTCGACCGCCTCGCGTCCCTCGACAAGGCCGTGACGGTCTTCGGTTCCGCCCGCGTCGCCCCCGATGACCCGCAGTACCGCATGGCCGAAGAGGTAGCGCGTCTGCTCGCCCGGGCAGGCTTCGCGATCATCACCGGCGGCGGCCCCGGGATCATGGAGGCCGCCAACAAGGGCGCGCGCGACGCCGGAGGCACGTCCATCGGCTGCAACATCGAGCTCCCCTTCGAGCAACGGCCGAATCCGTACCTCGATACGCTCATCGACTTCCGCTACTTCTTCGCGCGGAAGACGATGTTCGTGAAGTACTCGTCCGCATTCCTCATCTTTCCAGGGGGCTTCGGGACACTCGACGAGCTGTTCGAGGCCCTGGTCCTCATCCAGACCGGGAAGCTCTACCACTTCCCGGTGATCCTCTTCGGTACGCGCTACTGGGGCGGCCTCATCGAGTGGCTCCGGGGACGCGTCCTGCACGAGGGCAAGATCCGCAGCGACGACCTCGACCTCATGGTACTGACCGACGATCCTGCGCAGGCGTCGCGACTGGTGATCCGCGCCTGCGAGATGCAGACCAGCGCGGCCGCTCGACGCGCCAGCCGTGACCTCACGGAGCCAGCCCGCGGGAGGTCGCGGCCATGACGACACCGAGGATCGATCTCGGCAACCTCGCCCGGCAGGTGATGATCGAGCGCGGCTTCGAACCCGACTTCCCCGCCGACGCGATTCGCCAGGTCGCCGCCCTCTCGGGGCCGGCCGCCGACGGCGCCGTGCGTGATCTCCGCGCACTCGCCTGGGCCTCGATCGACAACGACGACTCGCGGGACCTGGATCAGCTGACCGTCGCCGAGGAGCTGCCCGGCGGCGCGGTGCGCGTGCTGGTGGCGATCGCAGAGGTGGACTCGACCGTCGGCAAGGGCAGCCCGGTCGACCGCCATGCCCGGCGCAACACGACGTCGGTCTACACGGCGGCGCGCATCTTCCCCATGCTGCCCGAGAAGCTCTCGACGGACCTCACGTCGCTGGCCGCCCACGAGGAGCGGCTCGCCGTGATCATCGAGTTCGTCGTGAACGACGCCGGGTCGATCGGCTCATCCGACGTCTACCGCGCGCGCGTCCGCAACCAGGCGAAGCTCGCCTACGGCAGCGTCGGCGCCTGGCTCGCGGGAGAGGGTCCGATGCCCCCGGCAATGGCGGCGGCGCAGGGCGTGGACGTGCAGATCCGCTTGCAAGATCGGGTCGCGCAGACGCTCGCACAGCGCCGCCACGAGCACGGTGCGCTCGACCTGGAGGTCCTCGAGCCGCGGGCGGTGATGAGCGACGGGGACGTCGTCGATCTCCGGCAGCAGCAGCGCAATCGGGCGACCCAGCTGATCGAGGATTTCATGATCGCGGCCAACGGCGTCACGGCACGCTACCTTCAGGCGAAGGGGTTCCCGACGCTCCGCCGGGTGGTGCGGTCCCCGGAGCGATGGGACAAGCTCCGCTCCTTCGCGGCCGGCTTCGGCGACGCGTTGCCGGGCACCCCGGATGCCAAGGCGCTGGCGGACTTCCTGGTCAGGCGCCGGACCGGGGATCGGCTTCGCTTCCCCGACCTGTCGCTCAGCGTCGTCAAGCTTCTCGGGCGGGGGGAGTATGTCGTCCAGCTGCCGGGCGGCCCGGCCGCCGGCCACTTCGGGCTCGCGGTCAGCGACTACGTCCACTCGACGGCCCCCAATCGCCGCTTTCCCGATCTCGTCACGCAGCGGCTCGTCAAGGCGGCCCTGAACGGCGGACGATCACCCTACGACGACGACGAGCTCGCGGCGCTGGCAACGCACTGCACCGAGCAGGAGGACGCCGCGAACCGGGTCGAGCGGCAGGTGCGGAAGTCGGCGGCCGCCCTGCTGCTGCGGTCTCGCATCGGCGAGCCGTTCGATGCGATCGTCACCGGCGCCTCGGAGAAGGGTACGTGGGTCCGCGTGCTGCAGCCGCCGGTCGAGGGCAAGCTGGTTCACGGGCATGACGGGCTCGACGTCGGCGATCGGGTCGGCGTGCGGCTGGTCAGCGTGAACGTCGAGCGCGGGTTCATCGACTTCGATCGGTCGGGATGATCGCGTGGCGTCGCGCGGCGAGCGACTCGTTCTGGCCATCGACATGGGATCGAGCAGCGCCAAGGTGGCGCTGGTCTCCGACCGCGCCGAGGTCGTCGCGTCGGCGCTGCGACCGATCCGGACGATGATCCTGCCCGGTGGGGGCGCCGAGCAGGACCCCGAGGAGTGGTGGCGCGCGGTGATCGGGGCGGCGCAGGCGACGCTCGCCGAAGCGGCCGGAGCGCGCGACCGGATCATCGCGGTCGTCTGCACGACGCAGTGGGCCGTGACCGTGCCGGTCGACGCCGAGGGGAACGCGCTCGGGAACGCCATCTCCTGGATGGACACGCGCGGCGGTGCATACGTGCGGGGCCGGGTGGAGGGCTGGCCGCGGGTGGCCGGCTACGATCTCCGGAAGCTCCTCGCCTGGCTCCGCTACACGGGGGGCGCGCCGGTGCGCTCGGGCGTCGACGGGCTCGGCCACGTTCTTTACCTCCAGCAGGAGCGGCCGGACGTGTACGCGCGCGCCCACAAGTTCCTCGAGCCGATGGACTACCTGAACCTCCGCCTGACCGGCCGCTTCGCCGCCACGTACGGCACGATCTTCCCCTACTGGGTGACCGACAACCGCGATCCGCGGCGAATCGACTACGTCCCCGCGCTGCTCCGCTACGCGGGGGTCGAGCGCGCGAAGTTCCCCGACCTCGTCCCGGTGGACGCGGTGCTGGGCGCGCTCCGACCCTCCGTCGCCGACGAGCTCGGGCTTCCCGCCGGCACACCCGTCGTGGCCGGCGCCTGCGACAGCCACGCGGCGACGATCGGCGCCGGCGCCGTCGCCGACCACGAGGGATACTTCTCGATCGGCACGACCGCGTGGCTTTCCTGCCACACGCCGGTCAAGAAGACGGATCTCCTCCGCATGCTCTGCACCATGCCCGCGGCCTTGCCGGGCCGGTACATGGTGAGCGCCGAGCAGGGGATGGCCGGGCGGTGCCTCGAGATCCTGAAGGACAACCTGCTCTTCCCGCCGGGTGACGCGGCGGCCTCACCCCCGGCCGACGTGTACGGGTACCTGAACCGGCTCGCGGCAGCGGTCGCGCCGGGCAGCGATGGCCTCATCTTCACGCCGTGGGTGAACGGCGTCCTGGCGCCCTCCGAGGATCCCCACACCCGGAGCGCCTTCTTCAACCAGACGGCGCGCACGACGCGCGGCCACTACGTCCGTGCCGTCATGGAGGGCATCGCGTTCAACCTCCGCTGGCTGAAGGGCCACGTCGAGCGTTTCGTCGGCCGGCGGTTCGAGCGGCTCGCTTTCATCGGCGGCGGGGCGCTCTCCGAGGTGTGGTGCCAGATCCAGGCCGACGTGCTCGGCTGCCCGATCCGCCGCGTGGCGAACCCGCGCCACGCCAACGCCGTCGGGGCGGCACTCGCCGCGTTCGCGGCGCTCGGCCACATCGAGATCGACGAGATCCCGGCGCTGGTGAAGATCTCGGCCGTCTATCATCCGATCGACGCGAACCGTCACCTGTACGATCGGCAGTTCCGCGAGTTCCTGAGCTTCTACCGCCGCACCAGGTCGATCTACCGCCGGCTGAATGGCGACGGGCGCCTGGCCGGAGCATGATCCGCGTGAAGGAGACATCACGATGAGCAGAGAAGAGCGGCAGCCGGGCTCCGCCCCGTCGGTATTCGACGACATGTACCCCTACCGGGGGCGCTTCGAGAGCTACACGACGCTCCCGCCCACCGGCCGCGACCGCGCCGAGATCCTGCACGAGCTCCGCCAGATCGCCCGCAGCGAGGACGCCCGCTGGGAGACAGGCCGCATCTCCGGCAGCTACTACCACGGCGGCAAGGAGCACTACGCCTTCCTGAACGAGATCTTCGGCCTCTTCTCGCACGTGAACCTCCTGCAGCGCGACATGTGCCCGAGCGGCACGAAGTTCGAGGCCGAGGTCGTGTCCATGACGGCCAACATGCTCCACGCCGAGGCCGTCGAGTGCTCCGGCCCCGACGATGGCGTCTGCGGCGCGATCACCTCCGGCGGCAGCGAGAGCATCATGCTGCCGATGCTCGCCTACCGCGAGCAGGCGCGCGCCGTGCGCGGCATCACCGCGCCCGAGATGGTCGTTCCCGACACGATCCACCCGGCCTTCGAGAAGGGCGCGTACTACTTCGGCATCCGGCTCGTGCGGGTACCGGTCGGCGCCGACTTCCTCGCCGACGTCGAGGCGATGCGCGCCGCCATCACGCCCGACACGATCGCCCTCGCCGGGTCGGCCGCGAACTACCCGCACGGGCTCATCGACCCCCTCGCCCGCCTCTCCGAGGTGGCCCTCGCGCACGGCATCGGGATGCACGTCGACGCGTGCCTCGGCGGCTTCCTCCTCCCGTGGATCGAGAAGCTCGGGTACGACGTACCGCCGTTCGACTTCCGCCTGCCCGGCGTCACCTCGATGTCGTGCGACACGCACAAGTGGGGCTACGGCCTTAAGGGCGCCTCGGTCGTGCTCTACCGCCGGAAGACGCTCCGCCGCTGGCAATACTTCTCCACCACGAGCTGGCCGGGCGGTCTCTACGCCTCACCGACCATGGCGGGCAGCCGCTCGGGCGGGATCACGGCCTCCACCTGGGCGTCGCTGGTGGCGCACGGAGAGGAGGGCTACCTCGACACGACACGGCGGATCATGCGCGCGGCCGATACCATCAAGACCGGCGTGGCGCGCATCACGGAGCTCCGCATGGCCGGCAACCCCACCTTCTGCATCGCGATCCTCTCCGACGTGGTCGACATATAGCGCGTGGCCGACGACATGGCCTCGCGTGGCTGGCGACTGAACGGCCTCCAGCGGCGGCCGGGCTTCGACATCTGCGTCACGCTCCCGCAGACGGCGCCGGGTCTCGCGGAGCGATTCGTCGAGGACCTGCGGGCGGCGGTCACGTACGCGAAGAGCCCGCCCGCGTCCCCACCCAAGAGCGGCGCGCTCTATGGCGGGGGCAGCACGGGCATGGAGCCGGCCCTGGTGAACGACCTCCTGCTGACGATGCTCGACGCCACCTACGAGCTGTAGCCCGGGTGGGAGGGCGCGCTCGGGCGCTATTCGGTCAACGGCGAGTCGGGGCCCTGACGTTGCGCCGTGATCATATCCAGCACGCCCGTCTGCCGGTTCCTCGTCGGGAGCTTCATGAGGAGCTTGCCGTCCGCGTTGTAGAAGGTCAGCGCGGGACCGTCCGCGTGCATGGAGAGCCGGGCGCGGGTCCGTCCCTCCGCATCGTAGAAGCTGAGGGCGGAGGAGCCGTCTTGCGCGAGCGAGAGCGCGAGGCCGCCCTTCCGGTTGGCGTCGGTGAGCATCAGGCCGGGCGAGCCGTCTTCGAAGAGACCCATCCCGACCCGCGCGACTCCGTTCCTGTCGCGGAGGACGAGCTTCTCCACCTCGGCGGGGCCGCCCTTGCGCAGGGTCTGCTCGACGGCGAGCTCCAGCGCCGCCAGCCGTGGCAGCGCGGCCTCCAGGAGCGACAGCGAACCGATCGCGGGCAGCGTCCCGAGCCGCTGCTCGAGTGCGGCGATACGCGCCTCGTCCTTCCCGCCGTGCTCGAGCGCCGCCAGGCGCCCGACCACGGTCTCGAGGTGACTCCGAAGCTCGCCGAGCGGGAGATCCGCTAGTCGCTGCTCGAGCCGCGCGAGCTCGTCCCAGGCACTCTCGTCACGCTCGAGCGTCTCCAGACGCGCTGCCATGTTCTCGAGGCTGGCGCGGAGCTCGCCGAACGGGAGGTCGGTGACCCGCTGTTCGAGTCGGGCCAGCCCTACCGGAGTGCTCTCGTCCCGCTCGAGGCTCTCCACCCGCGCTGCCACCGTCTCGAGGGCCGCGCCGAGCTCTGCCAGGGGCAGCTCTCGAATCTGCCGCGCGAGCTGCGCGATCCCTTCGCG
>VBLA01000060.1 GCA_005879245.1 Deltaproteobacteria bacterium | reverse complement strand
GATCGTCGCCCTCCGCATCTTCGAGGACGACGCAGGCCGGTTCGCCCGTTCGCTCGCCGACGTGGGGGGATCGCTGCTCGTCGTCTCGGAGTTCACGCTCTACGGCGATTGTAGCGGCGGCCGGCGCCCGTCGTTCACCGCCGCCGCGCCGCCGGAGCGGGCCGAGGCCCTCTACGAGCACTTCGTGACGCTCGCCCGCCACCTCGCCGTCCCCGTCACCACCGGGCGCTTCCGCGCCCGCATGTCGCTCGCGCTCGTGAACGAGGGACCCGTCACCTTCGTCCTGGACACCGCCGCCTGATGCCGCGCGCCGGCTTCACCGCCATCAGCTCGGGCAAGATCAAGTTCGGGAAGGACGGGCTCTGGTACAGCGACGACGAGGTGATCCCGAATCGCGCCATTCGCCGGCTCTTCAGCCAGGCGCTCCGCGTGCTCCCCGACGGCCGCGGTCGTCTCGAGCTGGGGGAGGACAAGGCCGACGTCCTGATCGAGGACACGCCCTGGGTGGTGACGGCGGTCGAGGGCAGCCCGACGACGGGCTTCACGGTCGTCCTCAACGACGAGACGCGCGAGCGGCTCGACCCGGCTTCGCTGCGCGTCGGGGCGGAGAACGTCCTCTACTGCCGGGTGAAGGACGGCGCGCACGAGGCGCGTTTTCTTCGCCCCGCCTACTACGACCTCACCCGCCACCTCGAGACCGACACCGGCGGCGAGGCCGTCCTCGCCGTCGCGGGACGCCGGATCGCGCTCCGCCCACCCACCGCGTGATGCACGTCGTCCTGGTGGCACCCGAGATCCCGCAGAACACGGGCTCGATCGGGCGGCTGTGTGTCGCGACCGGCTCGACCCTGCACCTGGTCGATCCGCTGGGATTCACGATCGACGACCGACACCTCCGACGCGCCGGGCTCGACTACTGGCCACACGTCGCCCTGGTCCGCCATCCGACCTGGGAGACGTTCACGGCGGCGCGGCCCCCGGGGCGGCTCCTCTGCTTCTCGGCCCGCGCCACGCGCTCCTATACGACGCTCCGCTACCGGGAGGACGACCTGCTCGTCTTTGGCGGCGAGAGCCGCGGGCTTCCCCCTGCAATCCGCGCCGCGCACAACGACGCGACCTTCGGCATCCCGATCGCCAGCGAGCACGTGCGGAGCCTCAACCTCGCCACGGCCGTCGCCATCGTCCTCTACGAGGCGCTCCGCCAGCAAGGGAAGGTGTAGCGTGCGGCGCATCCTCGCCGGCGCGATGGCGGCCGTACTCGTCGCGGCCTGCGCCCCGGTGCCGGTCCCGCGCCGCTCGGTCTACCATCCGTCGGATGCCGATCTGAGCGTGACGCGCATCGTCCACGGCTCCGTGATCATCGAGATGCGCGGCACGCGGGTGCTCGTCGACCCCTGGTTCCATTCGGGCTTCGTCACCCGGCAGGACGAGCCCCTCGGGCTCACGCCCGAGGGCCTGCCGACGTTCTCCGCCGTCCTCCTCACCCATGGCCACGCCGACCGGTTCGACCCGCGTGCGCTCCGAGCGCTCGCGCTGAGCGTGCCCGAAGCGATCGCGCCTCCCGAGCTGCACGGGCGCCTGAAGGCCCTCGGGTTCGGGCACGTGACCGACCTCGGCTGGTGGGACACCGCCCCGATCGGGGGCGTCGTGGTGACCGCCGTCCCGGCGCACCACAGCGTCCCGGAGAACGGCTACGTCCTCGAGGCGAACGACACCAGCGTCTACGTCGCGGGCGACACGCGCTACTTCCCCGAGCTGGTCGACATCGCGACGCGCTTCCCCCACCTCGACGCGGCCCTCCTCACCGTCGGCGGCGAGCGCCTCCTCGGATTCCGTCGGGAGATGGGTCCCGACGAGGCGGCGCGGGCGGCGGCCGTGCTCGGGGCCGGCCGTCTCATCCCGGTCGGCTACGGCGAGCGCGGCGCCTTCCCGCTCTACTGGCACGCGCGTCGGCCGGTTGCGCGCTTCATCGAGGAGTGCGGCAAGCAGGGCATCGACCGGGCCCGCGTCGTCGTTCTCGAGCCGGGCGAGAGCTGGCACTACTACCGCGGAGTCGACCGTGGCGCCGCGGCAACGCCCTTGCCATGAGACCAAGGCAAGGGATCGGGCTCGTCTGCTATGGAGCTGGACCCTACGCCCCGGTTCGGTCCAGATGGACGCGCTGCGCCTGGGGGCTGACCATCGCGACGGACGTTCACCTGGACACCCCGACTCCCGAGCCAAGCGAACAGCCGCTGCACCCGGGCAAGGTCGGCGTCGGTGGCGCTGGCCGCCACTGTCACCTCGAGCCCTGTGCCGCGCTCGGCCCGCAGCGCGTCCTCGGCGATCGTCTGGGCGGTGTACGGCGTGAGCCAGTCCGTACGATACACTATGGCACCCGGCTTGGCGTTGGGAGGCACGACGCGGGCCCAGATGCGCGGCGACTCCTTCTCACTTCTCCGTTCGGCCTCGCGACGCACGCGCGCTAGCCGGGCACTGGCGTGCACGAACATTGTCATGGTGTTCCTCCGAGATGCCATTTCCGCAGCACCTTCTCCTTGGCGGAACACCCAGCAAGGCCCTTGCCAATCCGCACCCCCTTCGTCGGACGAAGCGCCTCGCCATCGCGGGCGGCGAGGCCCTGCAATTTGTTTCAGCTGGCCTCTGGAACCCTGAAAAAAGCTGCAGGGCACAGGTTCAGAGCCCGTAGCGCTTGAGCTTGTACCAGAGCGTGCGCTCGCTGATGCCGAGCAGCCGGGCCGCATGTGCCTTGTTATCGTCCGCAGCGCTCAGGGCGCGCAGGATGAGCTTCCGCTCGAGTTCTTCGATCGCGGGCTCGAGTGCGAGCGTCTCCCCGGACAACGCGGGGGCTGTGGTGGCGGCCTGGGGCAGGAGCAGGCGGAAGAAGCTCGGCTCGATCTCGGCACCGACGGCGAGAACGACGGCCCGCTCCATCAGGTTCTGCAGCTCGCGTACGTTCCCCGGCCAGGGGTACTGCTCGAGCAGCTGGCAGGCGGCGGGCGCGAGGGCCAGCGTCGGTTTCCCCAGCTGCTGGCTGAAGCGGGCGAGGAAGAAGGCGGCCAGGTGGGAGATATCCTCCCGCCGCTCGCGCAGCGGGGGCAGCTGGATCTGGAGGACGTTCAACCGGTAGTAGAGGTCCTCGCGGAACGTCCCCGCGCGGATGGCGCCGCCGAGATCACGATTTGTCGACGACAACACCCGTACGTCGACCGAAATCCGTTTGTTGCTGCCGATGCGCTCGATCACTCCCTCCTGCAGCACGCGCAGCAGCTTCGCCTGTAGCGGATAAGCCATGTCGCCGATCTCGTCGAGGAAGAGGGTGCCACCGTCGGCCACCTCGAACTTGCCGGTTCGCTCGCTGTGCGCGCCGGTGAAGGCGCCCCGCGTGTGGCCGAACAGCTCGCTCTCGAGGAGATCGGGCGGAATGGCGGCGCAGTTGAGCGGCACGAACAGGCGCTGGCGCCGCGGACTCAGGCCGTGGATCGCATGCGCCACCAGTTCTTTGCCGGTGCCCGTCTCTCCGGTCACCAGCACGGCGCTGCGGGTGGGACCGACAAGGCGGATGAAGTCGTAGACAGCCTGCATCGCCGCGGAGCCCCCGACCAGGCTCTCGAACGCCGGCGGCTGCTCCACCCGTTCCCGCAGGTAGCGATTCTCGCTGCGGTACTGCCGCATCTCGAGGCCCTTGCGGACCGTCAGCTCGACCGCCTCCAGGTCGAAGGGTTTCAGAACGTAGTCGAAGGCGCCGAGCTTCATCGCCTCGACCGCGGTCTGCACCGTCCCGTAGGCCGTGAGCACGATCACCGGCACGTCGGCGTCGAGCTCGCGCACTCTGGCGAGCAGCTCGAGGCCGCTCATGCCCGGCATCTTCAGGTCGGTGAGGACGAGGTCGATCTTCTCGGACTGGAAGCGGGCCAGCGCCTCTTCACCGCTCTCGGCGGCCACCGAATCGATCCCCATGCGCTCCAGCTGGATCTGCAGGACGCGTCGCATCCTCCGCTCGTCATCGACCACCAGCACCCTCGTCATCGTGACGCCTCAGGCGGCCGGCAGCTCGACGCGGAAGGTCGTGCCCCGCCCGACCGTGCTGTCCACCGACACCGAGCCCTGATGCGCCCGGACCATGCGCTGGACGAGTGCGAGCCCGAGTCCCGTCCCACCCGGGCGCAGGGTGAAGAAGGGCGTGAACACATGCTCCTGAGCTTCGGGCGGGATACCCGGGCCGTCGTCGATCACCTCGAAGGCCACGTGCCCGTCGTGGTGCGGGAGCGTGCGCACGGTGATGTGGCCGCCGTCAGGCACCATCTGGAGTGCGTTGACGATCAGGTTGAGAGCCACCTGGTAGATCTGCTCCGGGTCGCAGCGGGCGGGGCAGGGGTCGGCGCCGAAGACGTGCCGGAGCGTGATATTCTTCTCGCGCGCCTGCCGCTCGACGAAGTTGAGCGCGCGCGCCAGCAGCGGCGCCAGCGGCGTCGTCTCGATGAGCGGCTGGCGCGGCCGCGCCAGCTCGAGCAGCCCCGCCACCACGTGGTCCAGCCGGTCCACCTCCTCGATGATCATCTGCACCAGCTCCGCGCTCTCGGGGCCGGGGGGGACCGACCGCGCGAGAATCTGCGCCGAGGTGCGAAGGATACCGAGCGGCGTGCGCACCTCGTGCGCCACACCGGCGGCGACTTCCCCTACGAAGGCGAACTTGGCGGCTGTAACGAGGTCGTCCTGGGCACGTTTCAGCTCGGCCGTCATGGTGTTGAAGGCCACCGCCAGCTGCCCGATTTCGTCGCGCGACCGGACCTCGAGCGGGCGGCGGGGCTCGCTCGCGTGCGCAATCTCCTGCGTTGCCCGCGTCAGGGCACGCAGCGGCCGGCTCATCCGCCCGGCGAGGAAGGTGGCGACGGCGAAGGCGACGAGCAGCACGGCGGCCAGCGCCACGGCGAGCCGGCGCTCCATGTCGCGAACCGGCGCGAACGCCTCGGCGAGCGGCTCCATGACGAGCGCGACCCAGCCGAACTCCGGATGGTCGGCCCGCTCGAAGCCGACCAGAACGCCCGCCTGCGCGTCGGCCACGTACCCTCGCCGACGGCTCGCGTCGAGACTCGGCGCCACCTGCGCGCCGGCGGCGCGCACCTTCCCCACGGCCTCCGCGCCGAGGTCCTCCCACCACGACTCGCCGATCACCGCCCCCCTGCGGTCGAGCAGGAGCACGTTCAGCCGGAGCCCGTGAGGTATCAGGGTCCTGCGGATGCGAGTCGCCAACGCCATCGCTTGCTGCCAATCGTACCTTCCGAGTAAGGCGCCGATCACGGTGTCGGTCTGCTCGGGCACGCGGATCGGCGCCGCAATCTCCACCGCAGGCGGCGCGTGGTCCGACGCGGCGATCGGTCCCCTCAGGAACTCCTCGCCCCGGAGCGCGGTGCGCGCCCAGTCGCGGTCGCCGAGCATCTGGCCGAGCCAGCTCGGGTCGCTGGCCGCCACCACCCGCCCGTCGCGGTCGATGCAGAGGAGATCGAGGTACGGCGCCCCGCCGTCGGTGAGCGAGCGCAGAAAGCGCGAGGCGCGCTTGTCCAGGTCGCCGATCATGACGTCCCGCATGACATCCTGCCGCGCCCAGGTGCGGACGTCGTTGCGCTCCCCGGCGAGGGCTCCGGCCAACTCCTCCAGCGCCTCGTGCGCCACCTCGCCGAGCTGCTGGCCCACGGCGTGCTCGAGGGCGCCGCGGGCACGCGCGAGTGCGATTAGGGCAAAAAGCGCTCCCGGGACGACGACCAGCACGAGCGAGAATAGCTGCAGCTTGGCGTGCAGCGAGTGGAGCAAGAACCTGGGCATTCTGTCTTGCAGGCCCCCCAACCCGTGGCGTAGGGTGCGCCTCCTTGTCGGTCTCCAGCCTGTTGCTCGAGGCTCGCACAGTCAAGGCCGCGCGTGTCTGCGCCCGCGCGTGCCGCGCATTGCTGGTCGCCGTGGTCCTCCTCTCGCTCGCCTCACCGGCGCCCGCGGCGAACGAGTACCCGCCCGCGTCCGGCGCCGACGGGGCCGATGCGCCGGTCCTGTCGCTGCCGACGCACATCGGCGAGGTGCGCTACACGCCCGGCCGCGGCCTCCGTGTCGGTGACACGGGCCTGACCCTGGGCGGCTACGGCGCCCTGGACCTGACCCGCGACGACGGTGGCCCGGCAACCTTCACCTTCGAGGACCTGAGCCTCTTCTTCATCTGGGATCCGACCAAGCGCCTGCACCTCTTCTCGGAGCTCGATGTGGTCGAGCAGGACGAACCCGACGTAGCCCGGCGCACCTTCCAGACCGAGCGGCTGTACGGCGACCTGGCAGCGTTCGACTGGCTCAACCTACGGGTCGGCAAGTTCTTGACCCCCGTCGGGCGCTGGAACCTCATCCACGCCCGTTTGGCTCCCGCTTCCCGGGCACCGGCACGCTCACCTACTCGCTGTACGGGCAGTTCACGGACCAGTTCGACGCCGAGCCCGAACCGCAGGCCGTGGACCGTAGCGTCGGCGGCCGCCTGGAGTACGCGAGCCTCGGGGGATGGTCGGTCGGCGGCTCGTACCTGAGCTTCACCGACGCGGGCCGCTGGCGCCACCTGACCGGCCTCGACACGCTCTGGCAGCGCGGCCCGCTCGAGCTGATGGGCGAGTTCGCCGTCCAGGAGCCGGCCCGCGGCGCGGGCCGGCAGTGGGGCCTCTACCTGCAGCCGGTGGCGGAAGTGCTGCCGAAGGTCTACCTGGTCGGGCGCTACGAGTACTTCGACCAGCCGGCGCCGGAGCCGGCGGTGAACATCGGCGTCCTCGGTCTCGCCTACAAGCCCCGGCCGTTCATCGTCCTCAAGGGCGAGTACCTGTTCGCCGATCACCGCGCCGAGGAGTCCCCGCCTGGTGTCAAGACGTCCTTCACGGTCCTCTTCTGAGATGCGGAGAGCCGGGGCGCTTCTCTGCACCGCGATCGCGTTGCTGATCCCGCGGCCCGCCGTCCCGGAGGAGCGGGCGCTGGTGATCGTCGTGCACCCCGAGCGCGCCGCCGCGCTCGACATCGAGGACGTGGCGCGCATCTATCTGCGGAAGCGCCGCTTCTGGGGCGACGGGACACCGATCGTGGCGCTCAACCGCGAGCCGGGGACAGCGGCGCGTGTGGCCTTCTCGCACCGGGTCCTGCACGCCGATCCGCCCCGGCTGCAGGCATACTGGGACCAGCAGTACTTCGCGGGGATCTTCCCGCCGAGCGTGCTGTCCTCCGGTGCCGCCGTCAAACGGTACGTGGCCGCTGATCGGGCTGCCATCGGCTACATCGAATGGAGCGAGGTCGACGACTCCGTGCGGGTCGTGCTCAAGGTCGAGTGATCCGGACCGGGGTGGGGATGACGGAGGCGCGCCCCTGCGGGGCGCTCGGCTGGCTTCCAACTCGGGAGTTCGCCCATGGTGTGCTGAGCAGAGCATGGACCGTGCCAAGGAGGGGTCCCCCTCGATGGTGCGCGCACCCTGCCGAGCGCCTCGTGCGCCACCTCGGCGAGCCGCTGGCCGCGGCGTCCTCGAGCGCATCGCGCGCACGCGCGAGGGCGATCAGGGCGAAGAGATCCCCCGGGACGACGACCAGCACGAGCGAGAATAGCTGCAGCTTGGCGTGCAGCGAGTGGAGCAAGAACCTGGGCATTCTCTTGGGCATTCTGTCTTGCAGGCCCCCCAACCCGTGGCGTAGGGTGCGCCTCCGTGTCGGTCTCCAGTTTGATGCGCGAGACCCCTTGCGCAGTCAAGGCCGCGTGTGTCTCCGCCCGCGCGCGCCGCGCACTGGTGGCCGCCGTGGTCCTCCTCACGCTCGCCTCACCGGCGGCCGCGGCGAACGAGTACGAGTACCCGCCCGCGTCCGGCGCCGACGGGGCCGATGCGCCGGTCCTGTCGCTGCCGACGCACATCGGCGAGGTGCGCTACACGCCCGGCCGCGGCCTGCGCGTCGGTGACACGGGCCTGACCCTGGGCGGCTACGTCGCCGTGGACCTGACCCGCGACGAGGGCGGCCCGGCGAACCTCCGCGTCGAGACCCTGGGCCTCTTCTTCATCTGGGATCCGACGCCGCGCCTGCACCTCTTCGCGGAGCTCGACCCGATCGATCAAGACGAACCCGACGAACCCCGTCAGACCTTCACCGTCCCGCGGCTGTACGGCGACCTGGCAGCGTCCGACTGGCTCAACCTGCGGGTCGGCAAGTTCTTGACCCCCGTCGGGCGCTGGAACCTCATCTACGCCCGGCCGCTGGTGTGGACGACGTCCCGGCCGCTGGTGACCCAGCTGCCCTTCGATCCGTTCACCACCGGGGCGATGCTCTTTGGCTCCCGCTTCCCGGGCACCGGCACGCTCACCTACTCGCTGTACGGGCAGTTCACGGACCAGTTCGACGCCGAGCCCGAACCGCAGGCCG
>VBLA01000575.1 GCA_005879245.1 Deltaproteobacteria bacterium | reverse complement strand
CTCGCTCGCAGTGACGTTGCCGACGACCCTGCCGCGAATGACGAGGATCACGGCTCGCACCGTGGCCTCGACGACACCGTGGTCCCCGATGACGAGCGTGTCCTCGGCCATGATCTCACCGCGAAGCTTCGCGTCCAGCAGCACCGTGCCGGCGCAGGTGTACTTGCCCTCGATCTCGGAGCCGTCGTCCAGGAAGGCGCCGACACGATCCTTGCGATTTCCCCACATGATCCCTCATCCCTCCATCGGGGGCGCGGTGAGTACGAGCCAAGCAGGAGTCCACGTCTGAAGCACATTGCCGCGCATGGCGTCCTCGCTGGCTTTCCGGGAGCTGCGAACCCTGCTCTCTCGGGTGTGCAAGCGAAGTGCCCACCGGAAACCCAGTCGCTGCGTGAAGTCTTTCGCCGTTTCGCACGACTCCGTGGATCAACGGCGGGAAGATGGCGGTGCACGTCCGCTCGCTCTCACGATGCAGCGCGCCATGTCCGACGGGCTACCGAACGCCCCTGCAGCGCCCCGCGCGCGCCAGCGGCCAGCGGGGGCCGCGACCCCTACGGGGCGCGGCCCTACCGTCCTCCCCGCTCGAGATAGCGCTGGCTGAGGAGATCCTCCTCGAGCTTCTGGTTGAACTGGACGTCGGTGATGTCGATCGTCGTGCGCGTCCCGGACGCCGGGGTCTCGACCTCGATGTGATGCGGCGTGGGAATGGACCCGATCGCGCGCACCTCGCTCTGCTCGAGCCGCTTCTTGGGTGCGTCGACCTCCTCGTAGAACTCGAGCCGGCGAGGAACGAGATCCTCGGTTCCGAGCCAGAGAACGATGCGACGGTAGCCGATGTCCTCGCGCTGGGGCGTGAGCTCGATCGCGTAGGTCGCCGTGCCGCCGACGGGCTCGTCGCCCCGGAGCTTCGAGGTGGCATCGGCCTCCGACCAGGACGTCATCTCCTGGATGAGGTCCAGGTCGTGATAGCTGAGATCCGTGCCGACGAAGCTCTCGTTCCGTGTCCGCGCGGTGATCTGGCGGACGCGCTGCAGCTCGGGGAGGTAGAGCCACTGGTCGGCCGGGTGACCCTTGTGCGTGAAGGCGAGGAACCCGGTGCCCTTCACCTCGGCGGGCGCGAGGAAGAAGAGGATCGTCTTCCGCTCGTCGCCGGCCTCCCGGCGCTCGTAGACTTCGAGCTCCCGCACCCGCTCGCCGCCCCGCCGGTCGAGGATGCGGAGCTTCATGTGCTGATGGCGATCGTCCCAGTGCTGCGTGGTGTCCTCGAGCGCCTGCCGGCGGTCGAGGATCTGCCGCGCCGTCTCGGCAGCCTCACCGAGCGGCGCGAGCGCGAGCACGAGAAGCAGCGCCGCTATCCGGGAGAGCATCAGGTCCGGGTGCATAGCAAGTCGGCTGCGGCGAGCACAAACGCGGAGCCCGCCGCGCACTAGGGCACGGCGGCCGCCTTCGTCGCCACGAGCGTCAGCAGGTCCCCCATGGTCCAGTTGTAGTCGAGGATGTGTGTCCCGAGGAGCGCCGGTGAGAGCACGGCGGTCGAGAACGGGATCGGGTTCGTCCGCTGATCGCCCGGGGTCGTGGTGACCGCGATCCGCAGGTAGCTGTGGTTCGTGTCGTCCTTCGTACACTCGGCGGTGTAGAAGCCGGGGAACTCGACGAACGCCGTCGGGAACCCCGGGTTCGGGGCGATCATGAAGAGCGGCTGGTTGGTGTGGGTGGGAAAGTAGGTCCGGCTGAGCAGTGCCGGGCCGCCGCCGAGCGCGGCAGGATTGGTGCAGGCCGTGTCCCTGCCGGGCCCGCCCATCGCGTTCGAGCCGCTCGCGGGCGGAAAGCCCTCGGCGTAGCTCCGGTAGGCGATCACGCACCCCGTCGGCGCGGCGGTCTGGCGGAGGGGAATGTTCTGGAAGGTGCCGCCGATCGCCTCGCCTTGGGGCACGGTGACGCTCCCGCCGATGAGGAGGGCGACGATGAGCTGGCTCCGGAGCGTGGCCGAGGGATCCACCTCCTCCTGCATCAGGCGCGTCGTCATGAACGTGCCCTGCGAGTGCCCCATGATGACGACCTTCCGCCCGCCGTTGTCGTTCTTCAGGTAGAGCCGCCACGCGTCGAGGACGTCGCGGTAGGCGAGGTCCAGAAACGGCGCGCTCGCGGTCGACGTGAAGGTGCCGAACGTCACCTGCCGGTAGTGCGGCGCGAAGAGGCGGCAGAGGCCGTTCAGGCGGGCGGCCTGGCTGAGCAGCGGATCGAGGGTCAGCGCGACGTACGCGGGATCCGTCACATCGGTGTGGTTGCCGGGCGTGCCGCCGAGGTCGACCGTCGGGTAGACGTAGAAGCAGTCGACGGGGTGGTCCTCGCTCCCGGTCTCCGGCTCGAGACTCGTCGTGAGGTCGGGCTGGACGACTGTCGCGTCGAGGCTGTTCACGAAGCACTGGTTGCTCGTCATGCCCGGGCGACAGAGCCAGGACGCGTCCTCGCCGTACGGCAGCGGGCAGACGTCGGGCGCGCCGGCATTCGTCGCGACGTACTTCGCGCCCGCCGTGAACTTGAGGGTGCCGCCGAAGCTTGTGCAGTACTGCTCCGCGCCGAGCGTGAGCACGACGCGCACCGGCGCGGGGTTGGCGGCAAGCGTGTGGCCGAGCCCTGTCCCGCGGCCGGCGACACTCACCAGCTTCCCCGCCTTGACCAGGACCGCCCGGACGGCGCCGGTGCCGTGGAACGCGTAGCCCACGATCGCCTTCCGGTGGCGGAGATAGCGCCAGCCGGCTGCAGGGAGCGGATAGGTCGTGTCGAAGACGTCGCCCTCGATCGAGAGCACCCGGAGACTCCCGCCCTGGGTCACCGGATCGTCGGCGCTGTCCTTCCCCCGCCCCAGGCCGATGCCGCTATCGTGCGACA
>VBLA01000059.1:6530-6902 GCA_005879245.1 Deltaproteobacteria bacterium | reverse complement strand
CGAGTCCGACGGCCGCCTCGACCTCGAGCAGGTCGGGGAGCTGGCGCGCCGCGCGCGGCCGAAGATGATCGTGGTGGGTCACTCGGCCTACCCGCGCGCCCTCGATTTCGCGCCTTTCCGCGCCATCGCCGACGAGGTTGGGGCCACCGTGTTTGCCGACATGGCGCACTTCGCCGGCCTGGTGGCCGCAGGCCTTCACCCCTCGCCCGTGCCGCATGCCGACTTCGTCACCACCACCACCCACAAGACGCTGCGCGGCCCGCGCGGCGGCATGATCCTGTTCCGCGAGCAGGATGCGAAGGCGATCAACGGTTCGGTCTTCCCTGGCAACCAGGGCGGTCCCCTGATGCACGTGATCGCCGCCAAGGCGGT
>VBLA01000059.1:0-6440 GCA_005879245.1 Deltaproteobacteria bacterium | reverse complement strand
TCACCGGCAAGCTCGCGGAGGAGACGCTCGGCAAGGCGCGGATCACGGTCAACAAGAACGCGGTTCCGAACGACCCTCGCCCGCCCTTCGTGACCAGCGGCGTGCGCCTCGGAACGCCGGCAGTGACCTCCCGGGGGATGCAGAGCGCGGAGATGGAGGCGATCGCCGACTTCATCCGGCGTGGGCTCGAGCTCGTCGGCGACGACGTCGGGCTCGCGCGGCTGGGTGACGAGGTGCGCGATCTCTGCGCACGCTTCCCGGTCTACCGCCATCGGCTCGGATAAGCGGGCGGCCCATGCGCTGTCCCTTCTGCCACGATCTCGAGAATCGGGTCGTGGACTCGCGGCTCGGCAAGGAGGGCGATGCCATTCGCCGGCGCCGGCATTGCGAGCGATGTGGGCGGCGCTTCACGACCTACGAGCGGGTCGAGGACGCCCTCCCCATGGTGGCGAAGAAGGATGGCCGGCGGGAACCCTTCGAGCGCGGAAAGATCGTCAACGGCCTGAAGCGCGCGTGTGAGAAGCGGCCGATCTCGGTCGACACGATCGAGGGCATCGCCGACACGATCGAGCGCCAGCTCCAGGAAGGTGGCGACCGGGAGGTGACGAGCCAGGCCCTCGGCGAGGCGGTCATGGGGGCCCTGCACGACCTCGACGCCGTCGCCTACGTCCGTTTCGCCTCCGTCTACCGCTCCTTCCGCGACGTGCACGAGTTCATGCGCGAGCTGGAGGATCTGATCGCCAAGCGGCGCACGGGGAGCGGTCGCCGGCAGGGTCGACGGGGCGGCAAGCGCCGGAGCGCGTGACCGTCAAGGACCGCTTCATGGCCCGCGCGCTCGAGCTGGCGGCGCGTGGGCTCGGGCGGACCTTTCCGAACCCGCCCGTTGGGGCAGTGCTGGTGCGTGGCGGCCGCGTCGTGGGCGAGGGATACCACGCTCGCGCGGGAGCGGCGCACGCCGAGGTCGAGGCGCTGCGGGCGGCTGGGCGCAGGGCCCGCGGGGCCACCCTCTACGTCACGCTCGAGCCCTGCACGCACTACGGCCGGACGCCCCCCTGCGTCGGCGCGCTCCTGCCCGTTGGCCTGAGTGGCGTCGTGATCGCGATCCCGGATCCAAACCCTCGTGTGCGGGGACGAGGCATCGCCGCGCTCCGGCGTGCCCGCCTTCCGGTCGTCGTCGGACCGGGTGCCGCCGAGGCGCGGCGCCTCACCGCGGGGTACCGCTCGCTGGTGCTGCGAGGGCGGCCGCTCGTGACCCTCAAGCTGGCCGCGACCCTCGACGGCCGCATCGCGGCGGCGAAGGCGGGGCGCCGCGAGTGGATCACTGGGCCGGCGGCGCGCCGTCTGGTCCACGCGCTGCGCGACATCTCGGACGCGGTGCTCGTCGGCGCGGCGACGGTGCGGGCGGACGATCCCCGGCTCACATGCCGGCTGCCCGGCGGGCGGAGTCCCCTCCGCATCGTTCTCGTGGGCCCACGCCTCCGGCTGCCGCGACGAGCGCGGGTGCTGGCGAGAGGTGGGCCCCCGACCTTGATCGTCGCCCCCGTGGGGGCGAGCGCCAGGGCAGTGGCGGCGCTCCGTCGGCGCGGTATCGAGGTGGTGCTGCTGCCCGGGCGTGGCGGGCGCGTACCGTTTCCGGCGCTTGCACGGGCGCTCGGGGCGCGGGGTCTCACCACCCTCCTCGTCGAGGGAGGCGGGACGGTGGCTGCCGAGGCACTCCGGGCGCGGGCGGTCGACCGTCTGATCCTCTTCCTGGCGCCAGAGCTCCTGGGCGGGGAGGGTGTCCCGGCAATCGGGCCACTCGGTCTCAGCCGGATCGCGGAGGCTGTCCGCGTCGAGCATCTCGCCGTGGCCCGCGTCGGGCGGGACCTCGTGGTGGAGGGCGGGCTGCGCTATCCCCGGACGTGAGCCGACCATCCCTTTGCCTCGTGCAGGTCGGCGGGGTAGGTTTGCCTCGCATGGGAGGCGAGCAACTCGCGCAGTGCGTCGAGCGGCTGCGTGCCGGCGGTCACGTGCTCGTCGTCGACGACGCGGCCGAACCTCCCGAGGCGGTCATCACATCTGCCGCGGCGCAGGTGACGCCCGGGAGCATCAACTTCCTCGTCACCCATGCCCGAGGCCTGGTCTGCCTGGTGCTCCCCCCCGAGCGCATGCGTCAGCTCGGGATCCCCCTCATTCCGCCCGCTCCCGGGCGCGCGATGCCGGCGTACTGTGCGTCCATCGAGGCGCGTCGGGGGGTGTCGACCGGGATCAGTGCCTCCGATCGGGCAACCACGGTGCTCGCGGCGGTCGCGCCGGATGCCAAGCCAGCCGATCTCGTTATGCCCGGCCACGTGACGCCGATCCAGGCGACGCCGGGCGGTACGCTCGTCCACGCTGGGCTGCCGGAGGCGGCGAGCGACCTCGCTCGACTCGCCGGCCTGGGCTCCGCCGCGGTGATCTGTGCGGTCCTCGGCCCCTCGGGCGATCTGGCGACGGCGGCGGAGCTCGCAGCGCTCGCCGGGGCGCACGGCCTTCCGCGTGTCGGGATCACGGAGGTGATCCACATGCGGCTCCGGTCGGACACCCTCGTGCAGCGGGTGGCGGAAGCGGAGCTGCCGGTCCGGACCGGGCCGAGCTTCCGCGCGATCGTCTACGACAACAGCGTCGATCGGCACCAGCACATGGCCCTCGTCCTGGGCGACGTGCGGGGAGACGCCGAGGTGCTCGTCCGCCTCCACTCCGAGTGCCTGACGGGCGACGTGTTCGGCTCCGAGCGCTGCGATTGCGGGGATCAGCTCGAGCAGGCGCTCGCCCTGATCTCCGCGGCCGGCCGCGGGGTCCTCGTCTATCTCCATCAGGAGGGCCGGGGGATCGGGCTGGCGAACAAGATCCGCGCCTACGCGCTCCAGGACCAGGGCCGGGACACCGTGGAGGCGAACCTGGAGCTCGGCTTCCGCGAGGATCTGCGTGACTACGGGATCGGCGCGCAGATCCTGCGCGACCTGGGTGTCCACCGCGTCCGGCTCCTCACCAACAACCCCCAGAAGATCGGCGGCCTCGAGAGCTACGGTATCGACGTCGTGGCCCGCGCGCCGCTCGAGACCGAGCCGCGGGCCGGTAACATCGGGTACCTTCGCACGAAGCAGGCAAAGCTCGGTCACCTGCTCTCCGGGCTCCAGCGTACGCCCTAGCCGAGCGCCCGTGCCGCGCCATCTGCAAGCCAGCCCGAACGGCGAGGGACTCCGGATCGGCATCGTCCTCGCCCGCTTCAACCAGAGCGTGACCGATCCCCTGTTGGCGGGGGCCCTCGAGGCGCTGGTGCGCCACGGCGTCGCGGAGGACGCCATCGACGTGGCCGTCGTACCGGGATCCTTCGAATTGCCGCTTGGCGCGCAGCGCCTGGCGGCATCGGGGCGCTACGACGCCCTCGTCTGTCTCGGGGCGGTGGTACGCGGTGAAACGCCGCACTTCGATTTCGTGGCGGCGGAGGCTGCACGGGGTGTCGCCGACGTGGCGCGCCGCCACGATCTCCCGGTGGCCTTTGGGGTCCTCACGACCGACACGATCGAGCAGGCGCTGGCACGAGCGGGCGGTGAGCGGGGCAACAAGGGCTACGAGGCGGCGGTCACGGCCCTCGAGATGGTGCAGGTGCTGCGCGTCGTGCAGAAGTACTAGCCGAGGATGGCCGGCCGCCGGGAAGCTCGCGAGCAAGCCCTGCAGGCGCTCTACCAGCTGGACATGGCGGGGAGCGAGCCCGACTGGGGTCGGCTCCACGGCTCGGACGACGTGCAGGCGTTCACGCGGGAGCTGGTCGAGGGAGTACGGACGAACCGTGAGCGAATCGATGCGTTGATCGCCGGGAGCGCCGAGCATTGGCGGTTGCCGCGCTTGTCGCGGGTCGACCTGAACCTGCTGCGGCTCGCCACCTTCGAACTCCTCGCCCGCCCCGAGATCCCCGTCTCGGTCACCATCAACGAGGCGATCGAGATCGCCCGCCGCTTCGGCAGCGAGGACTCGGCGGCCTTCGTCAACGGCGTGCTCGACGCCATCGCGACGGTGGTGCGGCCCAAGAGCGGAGTCGGGCGCGAGGAGTGAGGATGGCGGAGGTGGCGGGGCCAGAGCGGTACGACCCCGAGGCGGTCGAGGCGAAGTGGCAGCAGCGATGGGCCGAACGGCGCACGTTCGCGGCGCGCCCCGAGCCCGGCCGGCCCGCCTATTACGTCCTCGAGATGTTCCCCTATCCGTCGGGGGACATCCACATGGGGCACGTCCGGAACTACGCGATCGGCGACGTCATCGCGCGCCAGCGGCGCATGCAGGGCGATGCCGTGCTCCATCCCATGGGCTGGGACGCGTTCGGATTGCCGGCGGAGAATGCCGCCATCCAGCACCGCATCCACCCGGCGCGCTGGACGGCGGAGAACATCGCTCGCATGCGCCGCCAGCTCCAGCGGCTCGGCTTCTCGTACGACTGGGAACGGGAGCTCGCGACCTGCGACCCGCGCTACTACCGGTGGGAGCAGCTCTTCTTCCTCCGCATGCTCGAGCGCGGGCTCGCGTACAAGCGTCGAGGACTCGTCAACTGGTGCGAGCGTTGCGCCACTGTCCTCGCCAACGAGCAGGTCGTCGATGGCCGCTGCTGGCGCTGTGAGGGCGCGGTCAGCGAGCGCGAGCTCGAGCAGTGGTTCCTGCGGATCACCGCGTATGCCGAGGAGCTCCTCCGCGACCTCGACCGCCTGACGGGGTGGCCCGAGCGTGTCGTGACCATGCAACGGAACTGGATCGGGCGGAGCGCCGGCGCCGAGATCCGGTTTCCGCTCGAGGGCCGGCCGGGGGAGGTGGTCGTCTTCACGACCCGCCCCGATACGCTCTACGGCGTGACCTTCATGAGCCTTGCCGTCGAGCATCCGCTCGTCTCGACGCTGGTCGCCGGAACGCCTGCGGAGGGGGCCGTTACTGCCTTCGCGCAGCGGGTGCGGGCGACGCCACGGGAGGAGCGCGCGGGCGGGAAGGAAGGGGTGGCGACGGGCGCCTTCTGTCGTCATCCGCTCACAGGGGCACGGCTGCCGATCTACGTCGCCAACTTCGTTCTGATGGAGTATGGAACGGGGGCGGTAATGGCGGTCCCGGCGCACGACCAGCGGGACTTCGAATTCGCGCGCGCCTACGATCTCCCGGCGCGGGTCGTGATCCAGCCGGAGGATGAGCGGCTCGACGCGTCCGGCATGACGGTGGCCTGGGAAGGACTTGGACGGCTGGTGGACTCCGAGGGGTTCAGCGGGCTTCCGAACGAGACGGCGAAGGAGCGCATCGCCGCGATGCTGGCAGAACGGGGGCTCGGGGGTCCGACCGTGACCTACCGGCTGCGCGACTGGGGCATCTCGCGGCAACGCTACTGGGGCGCCCCTATCCCGGTGATCTACTGCGAGCGCTGCGGGGCCGTGCCGGTACCCGACGCGGAGCTCCCCGTCGTGCTGCCCGAGGATGTTGCGCTCACCGGCACCGGCGGCTCGCCGCTCGCCGCCCACGAGGCGTTCGTGCGAACGCGATGCCCGCGCTGTGGGGGGGAGGGGCGCCGCGAGACGGACACCATGGACACGTTCGTCGAGTCATCGTGGTACTTCGCGCGCTACTGTTCTCCGCGCGAGGAGCGGGTGCCCTTCGACGGTGGGGAGGTGGAGTACTGGCTCGGGCGCAAGGGAGTAGACCGCTACGTCGGCGGGATCGAGCACGCGGTGCTACACCTTCTCTACGCGCGCTTCTTCACGAAGGTGCTCCGCGACCTCGGCTACCTTGCGTTCGATGAGCCGTTCCAGAACCTCCTCACGCAGGGCATGGTCATCAAGGACCACGCCAAGATGAGCAAGTCGAAGGGCAACGTGGTCGACCCCGACTACCTGGTCGAGCGCTACGGCGCCGACACGGCGCGACTCTTCTGCCTCTTCGCGGCGCCGCCGGAACGCGATCTCGAGTGGAGCGACCAGGGCGTCGAGGGGATGAGCCGCTTCCTCCATCGGCTCTGGCGCCTGGTGCACGCGCTCGCCGCGCAGCTCGCCCCCTGCGACACGCCCGTCCCGGCCGACCTCGCCGGGGTCGATCGCGACCTCCACCGACGAACGCATGCGACCATCCAGCGGGTCACCGAGGACGTCGTCGAACGGCTCCACTTCAACACCGCCATCGCGGCCGTCATGGAGCTCGTGGGCGCGCTCGGCGACGTCGCGGGGGCAGCGAGTCCCGCCGTGCTGCGTGAGGCCGTCGATGCGACGCTCCGCCTGCTCGCGCCGTTCGTGCCCCACGTGACGCACGAGCTCTGGGAACGGACCGGTCACACGACGGCGCTCGATGAGACACCCTGGCCGGAGGCCGACGCCGCGGCGCTCGTGCGTGAAACCGTCGAGCTGCCGGTGCAGGTGAACGGTAAGCTACGGGGCCGGATCGTCGTCCCGGTCGACGCCGGT
>VBLA01000579.1 GCA_005879245.1 Deltaproteobacteria bacterium | reverse complement strand
CGCGCCGCCCCGCGGTCGTCTTCGATCGACGGACTCGTTCGGCGCTCATAGGCGCTGCGACGGTGCCCGCCCTCCCGCGGACCGCAGCCCCGCGCCGCCGCCCCGCGGTCACAGCGGTAGCGCGGTACGGAAGAGGAGCAGTCGCCCGAGGAGCTCGCCGACCATGACGGCCAGGATCGCGATGTAGAAGAGGCCTGTGGCGGCCATGGTCTGGGGGATCTCCAGGGTGCGGTGGATCAGGTAGCCGAGGCCCAGGGCGGTGAGCGGGCCGAGGACGATGCGGAGCGCCAGGAGGAGCGCATGCTCGCGCCAGAGCGTTGCGACGGCCGCGGGTCCGGGTCCGGACCCGAGAGCCATGGTGACGAGCGTCATGGCGAGCACGGCCAGGTGCACGAGCAGGACGATCACGAAGTAGCGGAAGAGCCGGCGCAGGGGCTCGATCGAGAGGCCGAGGTCGATCAGGTACCAGTGACCGAGCGACAGCCCCGTCGCGACCGCGCCGAGCACGAGCGCGCTGGTGAGGAAGGCGAGCGGATAGAGGAGGGTCGCTGGGGAGAGGACGGGTCCCAGACGACGGAGGCTCGCGCTCACGCCGAGCGCGACCAGCCCGAGTCCGAGCGCGATGGTGTAGGCGCGCGCGCGCTGCCGGCGGGCGTCGCCCCAGAGGGAGGTGAGGTAGACGGCGGCGGCCACGGTGAAGATCGCCCACACGCCGATCTCGCCCAGGCGGGCGGCGTTCGCCTCACCCGCGCGCAGCACGAGCGTCGTCTTGCCAGCGACGAAGAGCACCGCGCAGCCGACGAAGACGGTCGCGGTCGACTTGTAGAAGCCGCGCTCGAGCATCGTGAAGGGCGGCACGGCGAGGCCGATCAGACCACCGACCGCGAGCTGACCGAAGATGAGGAGGAAGCAGTCGCTGAAATCGGACACCGTCCCCCTCCTAGACGACGGTGCCGGTGACGACAAGCGCCGCCGGGCGGCCCGCAGGCCACCCGGCGGCGCGGCGCGCTCTACTCCGCGACGATCTCCACGCGGCGGTTCTCTGCGCGGCCCTCGGCGGTGTTGTTGCTCGCGACCGGGCGCGACTTCCCGTACCCATGAGTCGTGATCCGGCTCGCGCTGATGCCCTTCTGCACCATGAGGTCGCGGACCGCCTCCGCCCGCCGCTCCGACAGCTTCAGGTTGTAGGCATCGGAACCGATCGAATCGGTATAGCCGTCGACCACCCCGTGCATGCTCGGGTTCTCCCCCATCACCCGCACCGCATGCTCCACCTTCGCCACGCCCTCGGGCCGCAGGTGGACCTTGTCGAAGGGCGGAGGTGGTGGCGCTTCGATCATGGGGTCACAGATCGCGTGCCCGAGGAGTCCGCCTATGACGCCGCCCGCAGCACCCCCCCCGACGATGCCCGCCGCCCGCTCGCCGTTGCTGGCGTTGCCATTGTTGTTGACCGCAACTCCACCGGTGACGCCGCCGACGGTGCCTCCGATCAAGGCACCGGCGATGGCGCAGGTTCCCCAGCGTCGCTCGGTGACCGTGCATCCGCTCAGGGCAAGGGCGATGGCGAGTCCGAGGCCCAGCGTCTTCCAGTCACGCATGCGCCCTCCTTGGGGGGTCGGCAGGGAAATGCTGGCTGGCCCTAACGGAAAGCGAAAAGCTAGTCAATAAGCGACGAGCGGCTCGCAAGCGGTCCTGGCGGCAGTACGAAGATCACCCCAGGCATGGGTCCCCCTTTCTAGAGAGCAGGCCCCGCCCCCCCTGCCGCGACCGAACCCTACGACCCAGGCAGCCGGCGAGCCGTCGAATCGCCCTTTTGCGGACAGGGAATTGCCCCGCGGCGGGCCCCCTGCTAGCGGGGCGCCATGCGCCGGACTGCCCTCGTCGTGGGCCTCCTCGCGGCGGTCGCGTGCGCGACCACCCCGTACACGCGGCGCTCGCAGCTGATCCTGATCTCGGCCGAGCAGGAGACCAAGCTCGGAGCGCAGGCCTACCAGGAGGTCCTCGCCAAGAGTCGCCTCGAGCGGAGCAGCGCGGTCGTGCAGCCGATCGAGGCCGTCGGGCAGCGGATCGCGCGGGTGGTGAACCGTCCAGACTTCCACTGGCAGTTCACGGTGATCGATGACCCGAAGCAGCAGAACGCCTTCGCGCTCCCCGGCGGGAAGGTTGCCGTCTACACGGGCATCTTGCCGGTCGCGCAGACCACGGCCGGGCTCGCCGTCGTTCTCGGTCACGAGATCGGGCACGTCGTCGCCCGTCACGGCGCCGAGCGCATCAGCCAGGGTCTCGTGGCACAGGTCGGTGGCTCGATGCTGGGTGCGTTGCTCGGCAGTGGACCGAGTGCGAACATGGTGCTCGCTGCCTACGGGCTCGGCGCTCAGCTCGGGGTGCTGCTGCCCTTCAGCCGCACGCAGGAATCGGAGGCGGACCACATCGGTCTCCTGCTCATGGCGCGCGCCGGCTACGACCCGCACGCCGCGGTCGCGTTCTGGCAGCGCATGGAGCGCACGGGCGGTTCCGGTCCACCCGAGTACCTCGCGACGCATCCGAGCCACGGAACGCGCGAGCAACAGCTCCGTGCGTGGTTGCCGGAGGCGCTCCCCTACTTCGAGGCGGCGACGCCGGCGCCAGACGAGCCGCTGCCCGGAGTCGCGTCGGCGGCGACGCGCCGACGCGATCGTTGCTGAAGCGCGGGGTTAGCGGCGCGCGTGCGCGCGCCGGATTTTTTTACTTGCAATCGGCGACGCGGAATAGTACAGGGAGCCCTCTCGTACCAGCATATTGCTTTCTTGCACATGTGGATGGATGGAGGTCGAACGCGGTCGTTTCCCGGCGCGGGGGGCGGCGGTGGGGTGGTGTGGTGTGTCTGGCGTGGCGATCGCACGGCGGCCAGGCGCGGTGGGGTGAGGGCTTGGAGGAGTTCTCCCCAGCTGTGGAGGTTGCGTCGGGGCAACTTCCGCGGCGAACCGTGCCCGGTCGAAGAAGGGGCGGTGGATGCGCGACACCATCTGGCGCGCGGCGCAAGAGCGCCTGCGCGGCGAATTGCCCG
>VBLA01000058.1 GCA_005879245.1 Deltaproteobacteria bacterium | reverse complement strand
TCGACGAGGTGGAGACGAAGCAGCTCATCGAGGGCGCCATCAACGGGATGCTCGCCTCGCTGGATCCGCACAGCGCGTATCTCACCCCCGACCTGTACAAGGAGCTCCAGGTCGACACCAAGGGGAGCTTCGGCGGCCTCGGCATCGAGATCACGTCGCGGAACGGCATGCTGACCATCGTCTCGCCGATCGAGGACACCCCGGCCTACCGCGCCGGCCTCAAGTCCGGCGATCAGATCATGAAGATCGACGGGGAGTTCACCAAGGACATGACCCTCGTCGACGCCGTCAAGAAGATGCGGGGCCCGAAGGAAACCAAGGTGACGCTCACGCTCAAGCGGGAGACCCAGGCCGAGCTCTTCGACGTCACGCTGACGCGCGAGATCATCAAGATCCGGAGCGTCAAGTCGAAGATGCTGGATCCGGGCTACGGCTACGTGCGGGTGACGCAGTTTCAGGAGCGCACCGATGACGATCTCGAGCGGGCCCTGAAGGCGCTCGACAAGGAGGCGGGGGGGCTGCAGGGCCTCGTGCTCGACCTGCGGAACGATCCCGGGGGCCTCCTCACGCAGGCCGTCAAGGTCTCCGACCTCTTCCTCGACTCGGGGCTGATCGTCTACACGGATGGTCGCCTCGAGAACCAGCGACAGAAGTACTTCGCCCACAAGCCCGGGACCTGGTCCGAGTTCCCGATGGTCGTGCTGGTGAACAGCGGCAGCGCGAGCGCGTCGGAGATCGTGGCGGGTGCGCTCCAGGATCACAAGCGAGCGCTCGTCCTCGGCACCACGACCTTCGGGAAGGGCTCGGTGCAGACGATCCTCCCGCTCGACGACAATTCGGCGCTGCGACTCACGACGGCGCGCTACTACACGCCGAGCGGCCGCTCCATCCAGGCGACGGGCATTGTCCCCGACATCGTGATGGATCAGAGCCCGCTCCTCGCCAAGGCCGACAAGAGCGGGCTGCTCCGCGAAGCGAACCTCCCGCGCCACCTGGAGTCACGCATCCACCCGGGCCGCGACAAGGAGAAGGACAAGGACGGGGAAGAGACGAATCCGGCGCCCGGGCAGGCGCCCAACGACGCAGCGGCGAACATCAAGGAAGGGGAGCTGGGTTCTGACCCGCAGCTCGACCATGCGCTCGAGCTGCTGAAGAGCTGGCAGGTCTTCAAGACGTTCGTGGCCCGGCGCGAAGGGTAAGAGGGACCCGAGATGCGCTGCGGGGAGGCGGGGAGAGGGCAGCGCCTCGGCTCCCGCATCCTCGCGCCACCTGCGCCTCGTTGGTCGCGACGTCTCCCCGAAGGCCGCACGCGCGCTCGCGGCCCGCGGTGATGTTTCGCGCTGACACCGCGGTCCGCATCCTGTCGGTGAGCGAGCTCGCCGGGCGCGTGCGCGACGCGCTGGAGGGTGGGATCGGGATGGTGTGGGTGGCGGGGGAGATCTCGAACTGCCGGCCCCAGCCCTCGGGGCATCTCTACTTCACGCTGAAGGACGACCGCGCCCAGCTCGCCGCGGTCATGTTCCGGAGCGCGGCGCAGGTGCTCGCCTTCCGCCCCGGCGACGGGATGGAGGTGGTGCTCCGCGCCCGCGTGAGTCTCTATCCGACGCGCGGGGCCCTCCAGCTCTACGTCGACACGATGGAGCCGCGCGGGCGCGGCGCCCTGCAGCTCGCCTTCGAGCAGCTGAAGGCCCGGCTCGAAGCCGAGGGTCTCTTCGCGGCGGAT
The DNA here is from genome assembly GCA_005879245.1 of Deltaproteobacteria bacterium. Classification (GTDB taxonomy): domain Bacteria; phylum Desulfobacterota; class Binatia; order DP-6; family DP-6; genus DP-23. The sequence goes on along the minus strand of VBLA01000058.1, from coordinate 12,675 downwards.
CGAAAGCGCCCGCTGCCCCGCTTCCCGCACATGGTCGGGATCGTGACCGCGCTCGGCGGCGCCGTGATCCACGACATGCGGACCATCCTCCTCGCGCGATGGCCGAGCACGCGGGTCGTGGTCTGCCCCGTCCGGGTCCAGGGGCCGGGGGCGGCGCGAGAGGTCGCGGCGGGTATCGAGGATCTCAATCGCCTGGGCGGCGTGGACGTCCTGATCGTCGGTCGCGGGGGTGGCACGCTCGAGGATCTGTGGGCCTTCAACGAGGAGGTGGTGGCGCGCGCGATCGCGGCCTCGACCGTCCCGGTCGTATCGGCGGTCGGTCACGAGGGGGACTTCACCATAGCCGACTTCGTCGCGGACGTACGCGCTCCCACGCCGACGGCCGCGGCAGCGCTCGTCGTGCCCGACCGCGAGGAGGTCGCGGCGAGCCTCGCGCGGGCCATCCCGGCCCTGGAGAGCGCGCTCGCTCGACGCGTGGTGCGCGCGCGCGAACGGCTCGGGTTCCTGCGCCGGGCACTCGGCGACCCCGAGCGTCGCGTCGCTGACCTTGCCGTCCGGGTCGATGATCTCGCCGGGCGCGGGCGGCAGGCGCTCCTGCGGCAGATGGCTTGGGACGGGCGGGAAGTCGCTTCCCTGGCGGCTCGGCTCGAGCGGAGCGGCCCGGCGCCGGCGGTGCGACGCGCCGGGGAGCGCCTCGAGGCAGCGGCAGGCCGCCTGCGCTTCGCGCTGGCGGTGCGCGTCCGTCACGCCCGCGCCGGGCTCGAGGGTGCGGCGGCACGGCTCGACGCCCTTTCGCCGCTCGCCTGCCTGGCGCGCGGTTACGCGATCGTGCGCCGCGGTGCGCCGACCGGCCCGATCGTGAACGATGCGGCGGCGCTCGCACCGGGCGACGCGGTCGTGGTTCTCTTCGCGCGCGGCCGGGCGCAAGCGCGGATCGACGCCACGGAGGAGTGATGGGAGAGACCGAAGCCCCCGCTCGCCGGTTCGAGGAGGCGCTCGCCGAGCTGGAAGGAATCGTCCAGCGCCTGGAGAAGGGTGAGCTGGCACTCGAGGAATCGCTGGCGGCCTTCGAGCGGGGCATCGCCCTCGTGCGTCAGCTCTCGCAGCGGCTGGCGGAGGTCGAACAGCGCGTCGAGCTGCTGCTCAAGTCCGACGCCGGGAAGCTCCTTCTCCGGCCCCTGCCGGAGGGCGCGGGCTGACGACATGGACGTGGCGCGCTACCTTGCCGCCCGGGTGCAGCTCGTCAACCGGGCGCTGGCCAGCCACTTCCCCGCGAGCCGGACGCGGGCCCCGGCCCGCCTGGCGCTTCCTTTCGCGTGTGCCCTCGAGATGATCCACACCTACTCGCTCGTGCACGACGACCTGCCTGCGATGGACGACGATGATCTCCGCCGCGGCCGGCCGACGAATCACCGCGTGTACGGCGAAGGGCTCGCCATCTTGGTCGGCGACGCCCTCCTCAGCGAGGCCTTCCACGTGATGGCGTCCGCGGGCGCCGTTCCGGCGAGGCGGCGGCTCGCGGCGGTGGCCGAGGTCGCAGCGGCCGCCGGGGAGGGGGGCATGGTCGGCGGGCAGGCGCTCGATCTGGCAGCGGAGGGTCACCGCACACGCCTTGCCCGCGTGCAGGAGATCCATCGGCGCAAGACCGGTGCGCTCTTGCGGGCCGCCGTGCGGATGGGAGCGCTGATCGGGGGGGCTCCACCGTCGACCCTCCGCCGCCTGACGACCTACGGGGAACACGTCGGCCTCGCCTTCCAGATCGTCGATGACATCCTCGATGCCGCAGGTGCTCCCGCTGCCGACGGGCATACAGACCGGGCGCTCGCCAAGGCGACGTACCCCGCCACCCTCGGACTCAAAGGCGCCCGCCGCAGCGCCGTCCGCGAGCGCGACGCAGCCCTAGCCGCCCTCCGCCCCTTCGGCCCAAAAGCCGACCCCCTCCGCGCCATCGCCACCCAGATCGTCACCCGAGCCGACGAAACGTCCGCGTCTGCGGGGCGCGGCTTCGCCGCGCCCCGCACCCCCCGAGCACGCGCCAGCGCGCGAGCCATGACGAGGGAGCCGCACGCGTGAGCGTGCGGCGACGGGGTCCGGGGGCATCGGAGCAGCGGAGCGCGGCGCAGCCGCGCGAGCAGCGCACGGGCCCCCGGATCCGAATTGACCGGGCTCTCGTCGACCGGGGCCTCGCCCCCAACCGGGAGCGCCGGCGGCGAGAAGCTCGCCGGAGCCCTGGATGCCTTCGACCTCGAGGCGAGAGACGTGGTGGCGCTCGATGTCGGCGCCTCGACCGGGGGCTTCACCGACTGCCTGCTCCGGCGAGGGGCGCGACGCGTGTACGCGGTCGACGTCGGCTACGGCCAGCTCGCGTGGTCACTGCGGCAGGATATCCGCGTCGTCGTGCTCGAGCGGATGAACGGGCGGAGCCTCGACGCCGCGCTGATCCCGGAAGTGATCGACCTCGCCGTGATCGATGTGTCCTTCATCTCGCTGGCACGCGTGCTGCCCGCGGTGGTCGCCCTCGTGCATCCGGGTGGAACGATCCTGGCGCTCGTGAAGCCGCAGTTCGAGGTGGGGCGCGAGCGAATTGGGAAGGGCGGGGTGGTGCGGGATCCGGCAGCCCGCGCCGACGCCGTGGCGGGCGTCCGCCGGGCAGCCGCCACGCTCGGGCTCGCGGTGCGGGGCGAAGCCGAGTCGGTGCTCCCCGGCCCCAAGGGCAACCGCGAAGTCTTTCTCTGTCTCGCGCGCTGAAGAGGGGCGGGACTGACCGCCCCGGCCTTCCGCGAGGAGCGGTGCCGGCAGAGCGACCGACGTCGAATTTCTGACGTCCCCGCCGGTGCAGGTGGGAGGGGTGGGCAGCCAGCCGGCGCCTCCGCGCGATGGGCTTCTGGTGCCGTTCTTGCCCGGATCCGAACCACGCCGATGGAGGGGTGTTGAGATGCAGGAGCAAAGGACCGTGACGCTGGTTCGACGGTTGTTCGATCGGACCAACGACGGCGAGCTCGGCTGGCAGGAGGCAGGCGACGCGGAGTGCCTCGAGTCGAAGTCCCCATGCCGCAGCAGGGGCACGGGGAGCACGACGGGCTCCTAGCAAGGCGCTGAAAATCCGTCGCGGTCGAGGACGGGGAGCGGGGGTGCCCCGCGGCCCCGCTCCCCGTATGCGACGGCGATCCGTTCTTCAGCGCCTTGCTGCCAGCGCGAGCAGCGCGCCGATACGCGAGGGAGCCGCCCGCGGCTTTGCCGCGGGCGAGCGACGGGGTCCGGGGGCATCGGAGGAGCGCAGCGCGCGTCAGCGCGCGAGCACCGCACGGGCCCCCGGGATCAATCAATCGCTTGGGGATCGCTTCGCATGATGACGGCGTCGTAGGCGCGCCCCTCCCGCGCATCCTCCCGCTCGATGCGGCTGAGGAGTGCGACGATCTCCGGCTCGTCGGGGTCCCAGTGCGCGATCTGCTCGATCAGGCGGCGCCGCTTGGCCTGCGCCGCCTGGTGGGCGGCGACCGCGCGCTCCCACTGGTTCGCGCCGGCGGTCGGCGTCGCTTCGAGCGTGGGGACCTGGCCGCCCAGCGCCACTAGGCGCTCGCGGAGCCAGGCCATGTGGCACGCCTCGACCTCGGCGAGCCGTCTCAGCTCGTCGGCCACCTGGGGGTAACGGGCCCTGTCGGCGTCGATACGCAGCTGCGCGGCCTGCATCGCCTCGGCGCGGTAGTCCTCGGCGAGATCCGCGAGGAGGTCGCGCGGGCCGCCACCGAGCAGGCGCGACAGGAATCCCATGGGCCGGAGGCACGTACCGAGCGTTCCGGGGCAAGTCAAGCTCGGCGGCCCGAGGGTTCCCTTCCTTCGGGATTTCGGTTAGAAAATGCCGAGAAAAGGAGGAGATGGAACGCGATGGCACGCATCACCGTCGAAGACTGCCTGGAGCATGTTCCGAACCGTTTCGAGCTCGTCCTGCTCGCCGCCCGGCGGGCGAAGCAGCTGCTCAAAGGCGCGCGGCCGCTCGTTGAGTCGGACAACAAGGAGATCGTCACCGCCCTGCGCGAGGTCGCGGCCGAACGGGTCCGGCTCGAATACGCCGAATGACTTGGCGGCCCATCGGGAGCGATGGCGAATCAGAAGGACCTGTACGCCGTGCTCGGCGTGGCGAAGACCGCCACGGCCGATGAGATCAAGAAGGCGTACCGCAAGCTCGCCCGGAAGTACCATCCGGATCTGAACCCCGGGAGCAAGCAGGCGGAGGAGCGGTTCAAGGACGTCTCCTTCGCCCACGACACCCTCACCGACCCCGAGAAGCGCAAAGTCTACGACGAGTTCGGGCACGCCGGGCTCCAGCCCGGCTTCGACCCCGGGCGGGCGCGCGAGTACCAGCGCTGGAGCGAGAGCGGGCACGGCTTCTCCTTTCGTCCCAGAGCGGAGGGGTACGAGGGCTTCGGCTTCGACTTCGGGCAGACGGGACCTCGCGGGCGGCGCCGGCAGGCGGAGACGGAGCGGAGCTTCGGCGACATCCTCTCCGAGATGTTCGGCGGCGGATCGACCGCGAGCGGCGCACCCGACCGGGGCGATGACATCGAGCATGCGATCGAGGTCGACTTCCTGGATGCGATCCGCGGTACGAAGACGGCGGTGACGATCCGGCGGCCGGCGCCGTGCCCCACCTGCGGGGGCACGGGCCGGCAGGGCATGCGCGCCTGCACGCATTGCACCGGCACGGGCTCCGTGGAACAGCGCGAGCGCCTCACGGTCAAGATTCCCGCCGGGGTGGGTGACGGGGCGCGCGTGCGGGTCAAGGGGAAGGGCGGTGCCGGACGCGGCGCCGGGTCGGGCGACCTCTACTTCGTCGTGAAGGTGCGCCCGCACCCCTACCTCAAGCGCGAAGGGAGGGATCTCGTCATGGAGGTGCCGGTGACGGTCGGGGAAGCGATGCTCGGCGCCACGATCGAGGTCCCCACCCCCGAGGGACGGGTGCAGCTGAAGATTCCGAAGGGCAGCCAGGGAGGGCAACGCCTGCGACTCCGCGGGCGCGGGGTCCCGGACCCGAAGGGTGGCTCTCCGGGCGATCTTTACGTCCGTCTGATGGTCCAGGTGCCGAAGGACGGCGCCAACGAGCGCGTGCGCGAGGCGGTCGACGCGCTCGAACGGGCATACGGTGACGACCCGCGCGCGCACCTCGCGCTCTAGGAGCGGACGCCGGGCGGCGAGAAACGGCATGCCAAAGAACCGCCGTCACGCCACGACCGCGGCGCCGGTCGCTCCCGAGGCGCCCGAGCGCTCGCCCCTCCCCGAGGACGAGGAAGCCCCCGCCGCCGAGGCAACCGCGGCGCTCATCCCGGTCGATTCCCTCCAGCGCTACCTCACCGACATCCGCCGCATCCCCGTCCTCTCACGCGAGGAGGAGCACCGGCTGGCGCTCCGCTGGCACGAGCAGGGAGACCGCGAAGCGGCTTGGCAGCTCGTCACGGCGAACCTGCGCCTGGTCGTGATGATCGCGCGCGAATACCAGCGCGCCTTCCACAACCTCCTCGACCTGGTCCAGGAGGGGAGCGTCGGGCTCCTCGAGGCGGTCAAGAACTTCGACCCCTACCGGGGCATCCGCTTTCCGTCCTACGCGGTCTGGTGGATCCGCGCCTACATCATCCGGTACATCATAAACAACTGGCGGCTGGTGAAGGTCGGCACCACGCAAGCGCAGCGCAAGCTCTTCTTCAATCTCCAGAAGGAGCGTGACCGGCTCCAGCGCGAAGGCTTCGCGCCATCGCCGAAGCTCATCGCACAACGTCTGGACGTGAAGGAGAAAGAAGTCGTCGAGATGGAGCAGCGGCTCGCGGCGCGCGACGTCTCGGTCGACGCACCGCTCGCCGAGGGCGAGGAGGCTTCCCTCCTTGATTTCCTGCCGGCGCACGAGCAGACTGCCGAGGCCGTCGCGGACGGGGAGTACCATCAGCTCATCCGGCGCACGGCTACCGAGTTCCGGCAGACGCTCAAAGGCAAGGACCTGGCCGTCTACGAGCGGCGGCTCGAGCCCCTCATGCGCGATGAGGAGCCGGTCACGCTGCAGGAGATCGGGGACGAGTTCGGCATCAGCCGTGAGCGCGTGCGGCAGATCGAGGCGCGCGTGAAGAAGCGGTTCGCGGACTATCTCCGCCAGCAAGTCCCGGACATCAAGGACATCGAGTTCGGCGCCTGACACCAGCGAGGTTCCCATGTCCATGCACGGAGGACGGATCGTCGCCCGCGCGCTCCGCGCGGAAGGAGTAGCCTACGTCTTCACCCTCTGCGGCGGTCACATCATGTCGATCTACGACGGCTGCCTCGACGAGGGGATCGGCATCGTCGACGTGCGGCACGAGCAGTCGGCGGCACATGCGGCCGACGGCTGGGCGCGCGTCACGGGCCAGCCGGGCGTGGCGCTCGTCACGGCGGGACCCGGCCTCACCGACGCGGTGACGGGTGTCGCCACCGCCTGGCGCGCCAACATCCCGATCGTCGTGATCGGCGGCCAGGCGCCGCGCTTCTTCCAGGACATGGGCGGTCTCCAGGACATGGCGCACGTCGACCTCATGCGTCCCATCACCAAGTGGGCGGTCTCCGTGCCGAACGCGCTCGACTTCCTCTTCGACACCGTCGAGGAGAAGGACGTGGTGGTGGCGGAGAAGTCGCGTACCACGGCGGGCGTGGGCCCGGATCCGCGCGCCGTCGAGCGCGCCTTCGAGGCGCTCCGCGCCGCCGAGCGGCCCGTCTGCCTGGTGGGGAGCCAGCTCTTCTGGTCGCGCCGGCGCGAGGCATACCCGGAGTTCGTTCGCACGTTCGACCTCCCCGTCTACGTGAACGGGCAGGCGCGCGGCAGCCTCGATCCCGCGGACCCGCACTGGTTCCTCCAGACCCGGAAGGACGCGCTCACGCGGGCCGACGTCGTCCTCATCTTCGGCACCCCGCTCGACTTCCGCATCGGCTACGGCCGCGGGTCCCACATCAACCCCGCCGCCACGCTCATTCACGTCGACCTCGACGGCAAGGAGCTCGGCAAGAACCGGGGCTGCGACGTCGGGATCATCGGCGACACCGGGCTCGTGATGGAGGCGCTCACCGACTGCGCGCGGGCGGCGCGCTGGAAGCCCCAGCTGTCGGCGGGATGGATCAGCGAGCTCCGCGCACTCGAGCGCAAGAAGTGGGAGGCGCTCGCCCCCGAGCTCACCTCCGAGGCGGTGCCGATCAACCCGCTCCGGCTCTGTGCGGAGGTCGACAAGCTGCTGACGCCGGACACGATCGTGATCGGCGACGGCGGGGATTTCGTCGGCTCGGCCGCCAACGTGCTGCGGCCCCGCGGCTATGGTCACTGGCTCGACGCCGGTCCGCTCGGCACGCCCGGCGCCGCGCCCGGCTACGCCATGGCCGCGAAGATCGCCCACCCCAAGAGCGACGTCATCATCATGTACGGCGATGGCGCCTTCGGCCTCAACATGATGGAGTTCGAGGCCTGCATCCGCCAGAAGATCAACATCGTCGGCGTGATCGGTAACGACGCCGCCTGGACCCAGATCCTCCGGGGTCAGGTGCAGATGTACGGCCCCGACCGGGCGCCTGCGTCGCGTCTCGCCTACAGCCGCTACGACCGGATGATCGAGGCCCTCGGCGGGCACGGCGAGTGGGTGGAGCGGCCCGAGGAGATCCGTCCGGCCCTCGAGCGGGCGCTCGGGGCGGGTAAGCCGGCGGTCGTGAACGTCAAGATCGGCGCGAGCGACTTCCGCAAGGACGCGATTTCGGTGTAGGGAGCAGCGTGGACCGGACCGCCGGCATCGTCGTCATCGGGAACGAGATCCTCTCGGGGAAGGTGGTGGACACCAACTCCCCGTTCCTGACCCGCGAGCTCCGGAGCCTCGGCGTCACCGTCCGGCGCATCCTCACGGTGCCCGACGAGCTCGACGAGATCGCCGTGGCCGTCGCCGAGTTCCAGGAGCGCTACGATCTCGTGTTCACCTCGGGTGGCGTCGGCCCGACGCACGACGACGTGACGATGGAGGGCGTGGCGCGGGGTCTCAACCGGAAGGTCATCCGGCACCCGGCGATCGAGGGCCGCATCCGCGAGTACTTCAAGGAGAAGGCGAACGAGGCCCGCCTGAAGATGGCGGAGGTGCCCGAGGGTGCCGAGCTGATCGTCGACGGCCGGCTCGGGTTTCCGACGATCAAGTGTGAGAACATCTACATCCTGCCCGGCATCCCCGAGATCCTGGAGCAGAAGTTCCAGGCGATCCGCGACCGCTTCGCCGCGTCGCCCTACTTCCTCCGCGTGATCTACACGAAGGACGGCGAGGGAACGATCGCCGAGCATCTGAACACGACGCTGGTGGCCTTCCCCGAGCTGCTGCTCGGCTCGTACCCGAAGATCGGCGACCCCGAGTATGCCGTGAAGCTCACCCTCGAATCGAAGGACGAGGCATACGTCGAACAGGCGATGGCGCACCTGCTCGCGCTGCTCTCGCGCGACTCGGTGGTGCGCACGGAGTAGGAGGCCGCGGACGGGCGTCCGCGGCCTCGACGCAGCGTCGCGCCGATCCTCAGCCGAGGATCGGATACCCCGCCAGGTATCCCATGTCGACGAGCTGGGCTTCGGGGGTACGCCGCGCGAGCTCGTGGCGGATCGGCCCGGGGTCGACGGGGCGGGTGAGGGGCGGCATCCAGTCGTCGTGATGGCAGAGCACGACCCGGCGCGGGCGGAGCATTTCCACCTCCGAGGCGATGAACTGCGCGAGCGTGCCCTGCACCGGATCGCCGTTCACGTTGCCCCGTCCCATGGCCGCCAGGAGCGCGACGTCGGGACGGAGCTCGCGCAGCACGCCGGTCCAGTGGCCCGAGGTGTCCTTCCAGAAGATCGAGCCGGCGGGTGTCTCGATCAGGTAGGCGAACGAGCCCCCCTCGCCCCGCGGATGGCGGTCGCTCGCCGCCATGTGCGCGGCGACGTCCGCCCCGAGGGCGCCCCCGTGCAGCAGGTCCATGGCCTGCGTCACCCGCGCGACGCGCTCCTGGTGCGCGACGCCGAGATCGCCGAGGCACGCCTCGTCTGCGCCGCCCATGGTGGCCCAGATGCAGGAATGGAGGCTCGGGAGGACGCGCACCCGGATGCCGTCCGGAAGCTCGATCGGCTCGCCGCCCGCGACCGCGATCAGCTGGCGCTCGGGGATCCGGTCGACGTCGTGCAGCAGGCGTACGGTCTCGTGTGAGCCGATCACGATCGCCCCCGTGCGGGCGGCGATCCGCTCGGCCCCCCAGAGGTGATCGAAGTGGGAGTGCCCGACGAGCACGTAGTCGGCGCGCGCGACATCCGCCGTGGTGAGGCCGACCGGCGGCGCTGCCGGTACGCGGTCGAGATACGCGTCGAGGAAGACGACCAGATTCCCGATGGTCAGACGGAAGGTCGCGACGCCGAGCCAGTCGAGGGTCACCCGCATGGGGAGCGGATAGCACGGCGGTCGGCCGAGGGACTACCAACGCTTTTTGGCGACGCTTTTCGGGGCCAAACGAGTGGCATCGGGCCCAGCATTGGGGTAAGAAAGGCGCGGGACCGGACGGGTCCGAAGAGGAGGGGTCCATGAAGGGGTGGAGGAATGCGGTGGTGGCGGTCGTGTTCGTTGCCGGCTTCGCAGCGGCGCGGCCGGCCCAGGCGGGGTATCTCGAGGATGCGGGGTGGGGCTCCCTCACCGTGCTCTCGAACGTCGTCTACATGCCCGCCAAGATCGTGTACGCGACCCTCGGCGGTTTGACCGGGGGACTCGCGTTCGCACTCACGGCCGGCGATCTCCAGACGGCGGAGACGGTCTGGGTCGCGACCATGGCTGGCACCTACGTCATCACGCCTCGCATGCTGCAGGGCGAGGATCCGATCGCCTTCGCGGGCACGCCGGCGAGTACCACGACCGCCGAAGGAGGAACCGCCGAGCTAAATGAGCAGTCGCTGAACGGGAGTTGAGGCCGCACGGTTCGCGTGCGGCGACGGTCGTGATGACGTAAGCTACTTGCCGCTGCCGCACCCGCCGCGCGCCGCCATCATCACGGGTCTCGGGGTCGTCTCCCCGCTGGGGAGCGGAGTGCCTGGCTTCTGGGACGGACTCGTCGCGGGGCGGACCGCAGTTGCTCCGATCACCGCCTTTCCGGCCGCGGACCTCGAGCCGCGGAATGCGGCCGAGGTCCGGGACGTACCCGCAGACGATCCCGACCGGGCGGGCACGTTCGCCCTCCGAGCAGCGGGCGAAGCCCTCGCCCACGCCGATCTCGACGGCGTCGGTCGGGGGCGAATGGGTGTCGCGCTCGGCACGACGCTCGGCGGGATGCGGCTCTTCGAGCGCTGGATGGCGCGCGAGCCAATGCCGCCACCGGAGCACGTCCCGTACTACGCCCCCGCGGTTCGTCTGGCGCGGACGCTCGGCTGCCGCGGTCCGGTGGCGACCCCGCAGCTCGCCTGCGCGTCGGGCACGCACGCGATTGCCCTGGCGGCCGGGTGGGTGCGCCAGGGGCGTGCCGATGTCGTCCTGGCGGGCGGTACCGACTTCCTCTGCCGCTTCGTGGTCGCGGGCTTCAACTGCCTCCGCGCGACGGCCGAAAGGGCGCGGCCCTTCGACGTCACGCGTCGCGGGCTCGTGCTCGGGGAGGGCGCCGCGATCGTGGTGGTCGAAGAGGCGGGACACGCGGCGCGGCGGGAGGCGCGGCTCCTGGCACGCCTTGCCGGCGTTGGCTGCTCGGCCGATGCGACCCACATGACGGCGCCCGACCGCGAGGGTGGCGGCGCGACGCGCGCGCTTCTTGCCGCGCTGGATGACGCGGGGCTGACACCGGCAGCGGTGGATTTCGTGTCGGCGCACGGGACGGGGACCCCCTACAACGACGCGATGGAAGCCGTGGCGTTGGCGCGCGTCTTCGGCGCCGGACGGGTTCCCGTGAATTCGATCAAGGGCGCGATCGGGCACACCCTCGGCGCCGCCGGTGCACTCGAAGCCGTGCTCTGCGTCGAGACGCTCGCCCGGGGCGTCATTCCGCCGACCGCGGCGCTCGAGACCGTGGACCCGGTCTGCGCGGTTCTCGATCTCGTCCACGGGGCGCCGCGGCGGCGCACCGTCGGAGCGGCGGTCTCGACGTCGTCCGGATTCGCTGGCACGAACGCGGCGCTGGTCTTCACGCACCCATGAGCCGGATCACGATCACGGCGGGACATGCGCTCGCGTCGGTGACCCACGTGCCGCTCGGGCATCTCGCGGAGGCGGTGCAGGCGCGGGCCGCGCGGAGCGAGCGCATCACGGCGCTGACGCTCGCGGCAGCCGGGGCAGCGCTCGCTGCCGCAGGGCTCGTCTCGGACCCGGCCGCGAGCCCGAGCCCGCGGATCGGCGTCGTGCTCGGCACCGCCTTCGGCTGCTTCCTCACCAACGCTGCCTACCAGGACCGCCTCGCAGACGGGGGCCCGCCGGCGGCGAGCCCGCGTCTCTTCGCCGCGACGGTGTCCAACGCTGCGGCGGGAGAGCTGGCGATCGCCTACCGGCTCGCGGGACCCGGGGTGACCCTCACGGCAGGGGCGGCCTCTGGGCTCGCGGCGCTCGGCCATGCGACCGACCTGCTGCGCGCGGGGCAGGCCGACGCGCTGGTGGCCGGCGGTGTGGACGCGCTCGGGGCACCGCTCACGCGCTGGCTCGCCGAGGGCGGGTTGAATTGCGGCCGGCCGCCGGCGGAGGCGGTGGCGCTCCTGGTCCTCGAAGAGCCGACGTTCGCGCGCGCGCGCGCCGCACCCGTGCTCGGGACCGCGCTCGGGCACGCGTCGGGCTTCGAGCCGGAGGCGGCGGACGGCAGCGCTGGCGACGGACTCGCGCGCGCGGTGAGCGCGGCGCTCGAGGAGGCGGACGTGCAGCCAGGGGACCTCGCCCTTGCCGTGTCAGCGGCGCCACCCGCGCTGGCCGGACTCGAATCGCGGGCGCTCGCGGCGGCGCTCGGCCGGGCGCGGCCCCGGATCGTGAGTCCGAAGGACACATACGGTGAGACGTTCGGCGCCGCCGGCCCCCTCGCCCTGCTCACCGCGCTTGCCGAGGCGCCGGGCGGCGCGCCGGTGCTCGTCCTGGATGTGTGCGCCAGCGGGCACGTCGGGGCGCTCGTCGCGGAGAGCGCTTCGACATGACGGCGAGCGACGGGCAGGATGACTTCGCCGGCTGCCGGGTCGTGGTGACGGGCGGGTCGCGCGGGATCGGGCGGGCGACGGCGCTCGCGTTCGCGCGCGCGGGTGCGGCGGTCGGCATCACGTATGCGCACAGCCGGGAGGATGCGGAGGAGGCGCTCGCGGCGCTCGCGGCGACCGGCGCGTCCGCGCACGCGGTGCAGGCGGACGTCGCGGACGCGGCGCAGGTGGCGCGCATGTTCGACGAGCTCCGCACCGCGCTGGGGGGACCCGTCGAGGTCCTCGTCAACAACGCCGCCGTGACGCACGACGCGCTCCTCATGATGCTGTCGGAGAGCGCCTGGGACCGCGTCCTCGACACGGATCTCAAGGGCGCCTACCTCTGCTGCCGCGCCGTGCTGCGCGGCATGATCGCGGCGCGCGGCGGGCGCATCGTGAACGTCGCCTCGCCGGCCGGCTTTCTCGGCAAGGAGGGTGCCGCGAGCTATGCGGCCGCCAAGGGAGGTCTCGTGGCGCTCACCAAGTCGCTCGCGCGC
>VBLA01000057.1 GCA_005879245.1 Deltaproteobacteria bacterium | reverse complement strand
GGGTGCTCCCTTTCCGACATGGAGGTACTCTGCCTTGTTAGCGGATTGGGCACCCCATGGCGAGCAGCGCGTGGCGGGCGCTGAGCCAGATCGGATGCGGACTACTGTTGCGCCGCGATCCACGCGAAGACGCCGTCGAGATGGGGGTGCTCGACGACAACGCCGGGATCGAGGTGCGGGTGCTCCTTGGGGTAGAGCCGGGCGGGCGCTCCCGCTCACCGTCTCCCGGCGGCCGCCGCTCGTCGGCCGCACCAGGTCAAGATGCCGAACGGCTTCGCGAATCGAGCGATCGCGCAGCCGCCCCCTACCGATCACGAGCCATACGACGTACTCCGCGGGCAGCTCGCACCGCCGGATCGTGGCCGTGCCGAACTACAGCCTTGGATAAAAAGATCCAACCCGGTCAGTTACGCCGTAACTGACCGGGATTGCGGCTAATCCTCCTCTATCCGATCCCCTCGCTATCCGATCCCGCCGCTCCCGGGGTTGTTTTTTTGTCTTGACGGCCGCTGCTCTACTGTACTATCGGACTGAGACAGCCAAGAACACTTGCCTTGATCTCAGGAAGAGGTCTCGATTCATGCACAGGACGCTCTCTCGGCGTCTGATAGGCCCTTGGGGCGGAGCGCCGGCCGGTATGCGCCCACCCGGCACGCCTCAGCAAGCGTCCGCGCAAGCTGAGGGCCGGGTGAAGAAAGGCCTCAGGTCTCGCGTGGCCGGCGCGTTCCTTCTACTCGTCCTCGTGACGTCGCGGGGGAGCACCAGCGATCCCGCCGCCGCCGACGACCATGGCCCCCGCCCCGCGGCCGCCGCGCTCGCGGTCTCCGTCAGCGAGACCCCGGATGCCGTTCTCCTGCGCATCGGGGCGCCTCGAGATGTCGAGCCGGAGTCAGTCGAGGTCCAGTTCGCGGGCCGCGAGACGGTCGTGCTGGCCCGTGACGCGATGGGCCGGCCGATCCGCTCGCAACCTCTCCGTCTCCCTGAGCCAGTGGTCGAGGAGGGGGCGAGCGCCGACTACGACGGCGACGGCGCGCTGGTGATGACGCTCCGCAAGCAGGCCTCCGTCCAGCACATGGCGCTGGACGCAGGCACATCGGGAGGTTCACATCGATGACGAGACTCACATCCGCCGTGATGGCGCTCGGCCTGCTCGCGGGCGCGACCCCGAGTTCAGCGGGCTGCCGGTGGTTCGGAACGCAGCTGGAATGTGACCTCAGCGGGCGTCAGGTGCTGATCGGCACGCAAGCCGAGCATGAGCCGGTGTACGTCGGCGTATTCCGGCCAGCGGGACTCCTCGGCGGCGGCGCACTCCTCCCGGACCCGGTGGCACCCGATCGGGCCTTCCGCGTCGAGCTGCAGAACGTCGGCAAGGATCCGAGCCTGTGTCGGGAGATCGGAAACGAGATCTATTGCTACTGACCTACTTCTCCTCGGCGGAGCGGGCGATCAGGGGCTCGATCATGACGAACGCGTTCGCGTGTCGCGACCGCCGACACGCAGCGCATCGGTAGAGGGAGATTGACGATGGAGGACTCAAGCATGACCATCAGCTGCACCGAGCATGTCGAGAACGAGCACCAAGGGCGCGCAAGTCGCCCTTCCGCCCCCGAGGCTCAGCGCGTGATGCGGCGACTCACGATCCTTGTTCTGACGACGGTCTTCGCCGCTGGGATGGCGTCGCGGGCGACGGGCGCGGACGACGACCTGCAACGGCCGATCGCGGACGCGGAGCTGGACCTCTCGGACGACTACGACCCGTGGCAGGGGTTCAACGAGAAGATGTTCTTCTTCAACCACGACATCCTCGACCACTACGTGCTGAAGCCCGTCGCCACCGGCTGGGGGAAGGTCCTTCCCGACGTCGGTAAGCGTGGACTCGATCGCGCTTTCGACAACCTCGGGATGCCGAAGCGCCTGGTGAATAACCTCCTCCAGGGGCGTTTCCGCGGGGCGGGCCGCGAGCTCGCGCGGTTCGGCGTGAACACGACCGTCGGGGTCGTCGGCTTCCTCGACGTCGCGCGGGCGCAGCTCCACATCGAGAAGAGCGACGCCGATACCGGCCAGACGCTGGGGCTTTATGGCTTTGGGCAGGGACCCTACCTGGTGCTCCCCACGCTGAGGCCCCTCACCGTCCGGGACGGCATCGGGTACGGCGTCGACGGCGTGCTGGATCCATTCGGCTACGTCACACCGTTCTTCGCGACGATGGGGATGTCGATCGTCAAGCAGGTCAACGAGCGCGCGCTCAACCTTCAGGTCTTCGAGGACGTCGAGGAGAGCGTTCTCGACCTCTATAGCGCCGTCCGCAATGGCTATCTGCAGCGGCGCCGCCGCTCGATCGAGGAGGCCGACGCAGCGCGCCAGGCCGAGTGGCATCCGCCGTCGCGGGCCGTCGCGGAACGATGAGCCGCGAGGGCCGGCGAGGACTCGGCGCCCTCGTCCGGTTGGCCTCCGCGCGGCCGGTCCTCACCGTATCGCTTGGCATCGTCTTCGCCATCGCGGCGCTCGCCTACACGTTCGGCCACCTCGACTTCGTCACCTCCGGACGCGACCTCCTCCCGCAGGACCGGCCGTACGTTCAGCGCGACAAGGAGATCTCGGGCGACTTTCCGCGCCTCGATCAGCTCGTCGTCGCGGTCGAGAGCGACGACGTCGAACGATCGAAGGCGTACGCACACCGCCTCGCGGAGGAACTCCGCGCGCCGGGGACGTTCCGGCACGTGACCTACCGCATCGATCCGAACCGATTCCGGGGTCGCGAGCTGCTCTACCTCGCGCCTCCGGACCTGGCCAAGATCCGCGACGAGATCGGCGACCACCAGGCCTTCCTGATCTCCTTCGCCGCCCGGCCGACGCTCGACCGCTTGCTCGATGGCATCCGGACGGAAATCGTGGCCGCCTTCGTGCGCAGCGCCTTCGATCTCGGTCTCGACGAAGACGAGAAGAAGGTCGACCTCGGCCCCGCGCGCGACGTGCTCGAGCAGATATCAACGCGCCTCGACCGGCCCGCTCGGTTTCGGTCCCCATGGGGATCGCTCTTCTCGCTGGAGCGCGGCGGCGCGGACGCCGGCTACTTCCTCTCCGACGACAAGCATCTCCTCTTCGTCGTAGTCGAGGCGACGCGCGAGAAAGCGAGCTTCACGAACTATCGGGACGCGATCGAGCCCCTCCGGGCGACGATGGCGCGCGTCGGGGCGGAATTCCCCGACGTGAAGGCTGGGCTGACCGGCGCCCCGGTGCTCGGCAATGACGAGATGGAAGCCGCCTTCCGCGACAGCAAGCGCGCGGCCGCGCTCGCCTTCGTCCTGACGCTCGGCGTGCTAACCGTCGCCTTCCGACGGTTCGGCATGCCGATCCTCGTGCTTGGCACGCTCGCGGTGAGTGTCTGCTGGTCGCTCGGCGTCGTGACGCTCGTGGTCGGCCATCTCTCGATCTTCTCGATCATGTTCATCTCGATCGTCGTCGGCGTCGGTACCGACTACGGGGTCTACCTGCTCTTCCGCAACGACGAGGAGCGTCGCCTCGGCCGCTCGCCGCGTGAGGCGCTCGAGACGACCGCGATGCGCGCGGGGCCCGGGATGCTGGGCGGAGCGCTCACAGCGGCGGGCACGTTCTACGTGCTCATGCTCACCGACTTCCCGGGGATCCGGGAGCTCGGCTTCATCGCCGGGACCTCGATCATCCTCGCCTGGCTCTCGATGATGACGCTTCTCCCCGCCCTCGTGCTCTTGACGGGGCGCGGGCGTGTCGAGCGGCGACGTGAGACCGGGCCGCAAGCCGTGCGGCTCGTCGCGCGGATCACTCGGCATCCACGGCTCGGCGTCGGACTCGCCGCCGTGGCCGCCGCGCTCTCGCTCGTCGCGCTGTGCGGCGTCCGCTTCGACTACAATCTCCTCCACCTCCAGGCGCGCGGCACCGAGTCGGTCGACTGGGAGGAGCGCATTCTCCGGTCAGCGGGCCGCTCGAGCTTCGTCGCGCTCTCGACCGCCGGGTCGCTCGACGAGCTGCGCCAGCGCGTCGCAGCGTTCGAGGCGCTCGATTCGGTATCCGAGGTCGAATCCGTGCTCTCTCTGATTCCCGCGGACCAGGAGACAAAAGCGAAGATCCTCGCGGAGATCACGCCCATCGTCGAGCCCGTCGCGCTCGGCCCGCGCGAGCGCGTCGACCTTCCCCGACTGCTTGCGGCGGTGCGGGCTCTCCGGCAGCGGCTCGATCTGGCGGCCGACGAGGCGCCGCCCGGGCACGATCGTGACGAGGTCGTCGCGCTGCGGGACGAGACGGCCGCGCTCGCGCGGAAGCTGGACCAAGCGGGGGCGGCCGCCGCGCCCGCGCTCGCGCCGCTCCAGGACCAAGTCCGCGCCGACTTCGCGCGCACTCTCGGGCACCTGCAGCGGAATCTCCATCCGACCCCGATTCGTCTCGCCGACGTGCCGGGCGAGCTCCGGCGGAAGTTCGTCGGGCAGAGCGGCCGCTTCCTCCTCCAGATCCAGCCCAAGGTCGACATCTGGAATCGCGACGGCGCCGAGCGGTTCGTCCGCCAGCTGCGCACGGTCGACGCCGACGTGGCCGGTACGCCGATCATCACCTTCGAGGCCATCCGCTACATGGAGCGAGCCTACAAGGAAGGAACCCTCTATGCGTTCCTGCTGGTCGGGCTCCTGACCGCGGTGATCGTCCGGCGCGCGCGAGGGAGCGTCCTCGCCACGGTCTCGCTCGCGCTCGGAACGCTCTGGACGGTCGGGCTGATGTTCGTCTTCGGGTTGTCCTTCAACCTGGGGAACGTCTTCGGCTTCCCGCTCATCCTCGGGGCGGGCGCCGAGTTCGGCCTGAACGTCGTGCTCCGCGACGGCGAGGCGCGGCAGCGCGGCGGGCCGCGGCTTCCGCGGAGCACGTTCCTCGCGGTGCTCGTCAACGGCCTCACGACCGTGGTCGGTTTCGGAAGCCTCATGATCGCCGCCCACCGTGGCATCTTCGGGCTCGGGCTCTTGCTGACGCTCGGCATGATCGCGACGCTCGGCGCGTCGCTGATCGTGCTTCCCGTCCTGCTGTGCTGGACCGAGCGACGCGCCACGGCCAAGGTGCTCGTCATCGAGCCGCCGCCTGCGAAGCGGGCGGCCGCGTAGCGTTTACTTTTCTTCGGCCAACTTCGTCTCGATCCGCTGCACGAGCCCGTCATACGACGAGGCCCGCATCGTCTTGTCGAACTGCGCGCGAAAGTTCCCGCAGAGGCTCACGCCGTCGACGACGACGTCGGAGATCTTCCAGACGCCGCCGTCCGCGGTGAGGCGGTAATCAACCGGTAGCTCGTCGCCGCCCTTCCGGAGGAGAGCCGTCTTCACGACAGCGCGCTTCGCGTCGACCGACTCCGCGCCGTAGGTCGTGGTGCTGCCGCCGAGGAAACGCAGCACGAGTCGGTTGTACGAGCGTTCGAAGAGCTGCGTGAAGAGGCCGACGAACCGGTCCCGCTGCTCGGGCACGAGGTCCGCCCAGTGCGGTCCAAGCGACTCGCGCGCCATCATGCCGAAGTCGAACGACTCGTGTATGACCTTCGCGACCCGCTCGCGGCGGTCGTGCTCCTTGCTCGATGCCTCCAGCTGAGGGTCGTTCACCACTGCCGATACCGCGTCGACCGTCTGGCGGACACGTTCCTGCGGTGCCCCCGCGAGCGCGGGCGTGGCGCCGAGTGCGAAGAGCAGGGCGGTGCAGAGCGTCGACCTCACGGGCCGAAGCCTATCCCAGGCCCGCACCGCGCGCGAATCCCGCAGCGAGGCTCGGCTGTCAAGTTGACCGTCGGCCGCTGTCGCGATCACCGGCGGGAGCTTCAGGATGAGGACCTCTCCGGGAAGACGGTGACGAACATCATGGGGCTCCTTCACAAGGCGATGGCACGGCCGTCGGTCTCCGCTGGGGTGACGTCGACTTGAGACACCGGAGGATCCGGATCCGCCGGAGCCGTGTGCTCGGCGAGGATGCCCGACCCAAGAC
>VBLA01000056.1 GCA_005879245.1 Deltaproteobacteria bacterium | reverse complement strand
CGCGCCGTTCACCCGAGCATGATCATCCCGCCATCCACGGGAATCACCTGCCCGGTGACCATCTTCGCATCGTCCGAAGCGAGCCAGACCGCGGTCCCCGTCAGGTCGTCAGGGTCGAGCGCGCGATGGATCGCCATCTGGAAGTTGATGATGAGCTCCATGATGTGCTCCGGCACGCCCTGCCGCGTCGCCTCGGTGAGCGTCGGACCCGGCGCGATCGCATTCACCCGGATTCCGTACTTGCCGACACAACCGGCCATGTAGTGAGTCATCGCGTTGAGGGCGGCCTTCGTCACGCTGTAGTGGAAGGAGGGCAGGTCGTCGCCTTCGATCGGGTACTCGGGATGCACGTAGGCGGCCCCCGAGGACTGGTTGATGACGGAACCGCCGCCGCCATCGCGCATGTGGGGGAAGACAGCCCGGCACATGAGCCAGGCACCGAAGTAGTTCACGTCGAAGATCTTCCGCAGGTACGCGTAGCTGTGGTTCTGGTTGTCGATACCGAAGAAGATGGCGGCGTTGTTGATCAGCACGTCGATCCGGCCGAAGCGGTCGACGACCGCCCGCGCGAGCCGCCGTGTGTCCTCCTCGCTCGCCACGTCGACGCGCTCGAAGACGGCGCCGATGTCGCGGGCGACGATCGCACCCTTCTCCGCGTTGACGTCGGCCACCACGACGCGGGCACCTTCCGTCGCGAAGCGGCGCGCGTACGCCTCTCCGATACCCTGCCCCGCGCCCGTGATGATCGCCACCTTGCCGGTGAGCCGCATGGCACGCTGTCTACCGCCGCTCCCCGCGGCGAGGCAAGACGCTAGTCGAGCCCGTCGAGGAAGACGCGCAGGGCCAGACCCACCGGTCCGGGCTGCGCCACGAGGAAGTGATGCCCGCCGGGGAAGACGCGGAGGGCGCAGTCGGGAATGGCCGCGGTCATCGCGTCGCGTTGCGCGGCGTCCATGATCCAGCTCGCCGCCCCGGCCATCACCAGGACGGGGCAGGAGAGGCGGCCGAGCCGAGGGAAGAGATCGCCGGCACCGTCGCCTTCGAGGGACAGCACCGCGCGGTCGAAGCGGAAGGTCCAGTCCCCGGGCCCGCGCTCGACGATCGCATGATGGGCGAGATCGGCCACGATCGCGGGGCTGACGGCGACCTCGTCGGGCACGAAGCGGAAGGCAGCGAGCGCCTGGTCGCGGGTCGCGTAGCCCCGACCCACGCGCATGCCCGCCACCCGGGCGCGCCACCCGGCGGCCTCCCTTCGTCGCACCCGATTCATGCGGCTGTCGAGCAGCACGAGGCCGCGCACACGCTCGGGGTGCGCCGTCGCGTACCAGGCCGCGACGCGACCACCCATCGAGTGGCCGACGAGCACCATGCGGCCGGGTGCCAGCGCGTCGTGGACCGAGGTCAGATCGCGCGCGAAGTCCTCGAGGCGGTACCGCGGAGGCTCCGCCCAGTCGCTCTCGCCGTGGCCGCGCAGGTCGGGCGCGACGAGCCGCCATCCCGGGACGAGGGCGGGGACGAGCGCGTCCCACCAGTGCGCGTGGCCGCCGTTGCCGTGGAGGAGCAGCGCCGTCGGGTCGGATTCACTGCCCCACACGAGGCAGCGGAGCGCGAGCCCGCTGGTCGGCACCCGGACGGACGTGGGCACGAGCCCTCCCGTCACGGCGGCGGTCCGCGCCCGCCCTTCCACGATCAGGTCCATAGCTCGCGGAAGCGGGCGATGGCGCGGGGGACGACGGACTCGTAGCCTTCCGCCTCGATCGCCGGCCCGATCAGCTCGATGTCGTACCAGCGGTCGTACCCGGCGGTGCCGAGCGCGCCGAGGATGCGCCGGAGCGGGATGTCGCCGTCGCCCGGAACGACGCGCGTGCTCGCCGACATCGTGCCCACCTTGAAGTCGCTCACCTGCACGAGCGCGATGCGATCGGTGCGCGCGCGGATGTTCGCGTACAGCCGGCGCTCGATCCAGGCGTTGTTCAGCTCGAGCACAACGCCGAGCCAGGGCGAGCGAATCTGGTCGACGAAGTCGAGCGCCTCGTCGAAGGAGTGGAGGAAGGCAAGGTCCATGCGGAGCTGGCTCGTCGGCTCGAGGGCGAGACGCACGCCGGCACGCTCCGCCGCCGGCAGCAGCGTCTCCAGGAGCGGCCGGCAGCGCTCGGCCGCTTCCTCCCAGCTGAGACGGCCGGCGCCGCCCGCCAGGACCATGAGACACTCCGCCCCCAGCTCGGCGGCGGCGTCCAGGTGGCGTCGCGTGCGTGCGAGCGCGTCCCGCTCGCCCTGCTCGTCCCCGAGGGGGAAGGGTCCCGACGAGGTGAGACACGAGACCGGGAGCCCCGCCGCGCGGAGGCGGCGCGCGGCTCGCGTCACGCCGTACTCCTCGAGCTTCCGGATCGCGATCCCGATCGCCGGCGCGCCGGCCGACGCGAACGCCTCGACGTCGCGCTCGAAGGGCCAGCCGAGCGTGGTGATCTGGCTCATCGAGAACTGGAGCACGGCCGCGCGATAGCCGGGGCGACGCGGTCGGTCAACCGCACCGCCACCCGGTCTCGCGGGCGCGCTCAGGCCGAGCTGAGGCAGTCGGCGAGGGCGGCCGCCAGCGCCTCGGCCGCAATCGGCTTCGTGATCACGTGCCGAACACCGTGTTCGCCGGCGGGACCCGCGACGGCCGACGGCGGTGCACCGGTGATGGCGACCGCCGGGACGCCGCGACCACCCGGTACGGCCTTGCGCATTCGCGCGAGGAGATCCCATCCCGTCCCGTCGGGTAGCAGCACGTCCAGCACCACGAGATCCGGTGCCGCGCGCCGGATCCGGGCAAGGGCATCACGAACCGTGGCCGCCGTCTCCACCGTAGCCCCACAGATCTGGAGCCATTCGCGGACCGCCTCCGCGCAGAGCGGATTGTCCTCGACCACGAGAAGGCGACGCCCATGGAGTCCGAAGAGCCCTTCGCTTTCACCCTCATGCCTCATGCTGTGTCCTTCTTCCTATCCTCGCCCCACCCCGCAAGCCGGGAGGCCGGGAGTCGTCGCAAAAAAAGGGGGGAGGTGCGCCTCCCGCCCAAAGCCGACCGCCGGAGAATGGGGCGCTTCGCCTCACGGGACCGCTTACCCCGCCCCGTCGAGCTCGAGCCGGATGAGCTTCGGCGCCGCGCCCTCGATCTGCCAGGCGGGCAGGTTCGAGTTCGAGGTCCAGACGGCGCCCGCGGCGTCGAAGTCGATCTCGCGCGTGTAGGTCACGCGAGTCGGGAGCGGGTAGACCGTGAAGTGCTCCGTGGCGGGCTCGAAGCGCATGAGCGTGTCCGACTCGGTCCCGCAGATCCAGACGCTGTCGGTCCGCCGATCGACGTTGAGTGCGTAGGGCGTCTCGCTGCCACGCGGCTCGATCGGCAGCTCCCAGGTGTGGAACTCCCCGTTTCGTGGATCGAAGCGCGCCAGCACGCCCGAGCTGAAGCCCGGGATCCAGAGGTTGCCGCGCGAGTCGAAGCGGAGGCGCCGCGGCGCACTGAAGGGGGTATCGATCACCCGGATGTCCCCGCTCTCGGGGTCGAGTCGGCCGATCCGGTGCGCGTTCAGCTGGCTGAACCACACCCCGCCATCGGGCGCGATGTCGATGCCGTAGGGGATGGGAAGCTCCGGCCCGTCGCCGGCTCGCTCCGGGTCGAGGCTCACGTAGCGGCCGAGCCAGAGGAACCACGGTACGGCCCGCACGGCGAGGCGCTCCTTCCAGGTCCGCGCTGGCAGGAGGTACGTCCGGCGCTCGCCGGTCGCCGGGTCGAGCATCGCCACCTGGTTCGACACCGCGAGCGTGTACCAGACGCGGCCGCGTGCATCGAAGCGGAGCGTGTGAGGGTAGAGACCTTCCTGCTGCGGGTAGATGTCGAAGTGCTCGGTCTGCGGATCGAAACGCGCGATCTTGTTGCCGAGGCAGAGCGTGATCCAGATCGACCCGTCGCGCGCCACCTGGAGGCTGTGCGGCGCGACGTGCGCGTCGGCGTTGGCGGGGATCGGCTGCTGCGTCGAGAACACACCGCCGAGCGGCGAGTCGCCGCGGGGAATGTCGAACGTCCGCCGCTCGCCGGTGCGCGGGTCGAGGCGGTAGAGCTTGTCCTGCGTGGTGTCGACGGAATACACGTGGCCGTCGGGGTGAACGGCGAGGTCGTGCTGCATGGAGCCGATGTCGCCGACCTCCCACTCCGTCACCACCGCCCGCGCGGCGGCAGCGTCGGGCGGCGGCGGTGGAACGAAGTGCTCACCCAGGGCGGGGACGAACGAGGTCTCGTCGTACGCCCCGTTGAGGGCGTCGGGGAGCACCGTCCGTACCCGCGTCGAGAGGACGCCGCCCATGCGCGCCATGAGCGCGAAGATCTTCCGCCACTCCTCCGGGTCGCGCTGCACGCGCGTCGCCCAGCTCCCCTGCTGATGGCAGAAGGTGCACTGGCGGCGAAACTCTTCCCGGGCGGCGTCGTCGGGCAGCCGCGCCACCGCGAGCGCGAGCCATCGGTTGGCGGGGAGCTGCCAGGCGAGCTCGCGCGGGTCGGTCTCGGGCTCGACGACGACCGTCTTGTGCACGGTGGCACCGGGGGCGAGCTCCACCGTCTCGACCCGATCACGGAAGCCGGGGCGGCGGGCCCGCACGTGATAGAGTCCCGGCTCGAGCGGCGGGAACGTGTAGCGGCCCGCGGCGTCGGCGTAGACCGTGGTCGAGCACGCGAGAGCGAGGTGGCGGGCCGTGACCAGCGCGCCGGCCACGGGACCACCCGTGGAATCGTTCACGCCGCCGACGAGGTGAGCGGGCTCCGCAGCGAAGACGCTCGCCGCGAAGATGCTGCCCAGCAGGAGCGACCGGAGCATCCTCATCGCGCATCCTCCCTCGGTGGGGGCACCGTGAACTCGAAGGCGCGCGGCTCGCGCTCCGCGCGGCGGGCGCGTCCGCGCAATTCCTGCCGGCTGCCGTCGATCTCGACCTGGAGGCGGTACGGTACATCCCGGTCACTGGCCTTGCCGCATGCCTCGAGGAAGTCCACGCCCACACGGTAGCGGCCCGGAGGTGGCCTCGTCCACCGGACGCGTTCGATCTGCTCGCCGGGGGTGCGGCCGGCGCAGCGCGCGTCGCGTTCGAGCATCCCGCCGCTCGCCGTGTGCGGATTGGCGAAGTAGGCGGTCTCGAGCACCGGGTCGGTCACGTAAAGGTCGAGATCCACGGCCGCGTCCCAGCGGAGCGTCACGATGAGGTCCGCCATCGCAGCTGCCGGGGCGACGACGGCGAGGAGAAGACCGAGGAGAAACCTGGCCGTCATGCGAGGGGCCGGCGGAGATGCGTACCCTCTGGACCTTGACGCTTCAAACGACCCTATGGCTATAAGCCGCGATGGTCCAGCTCAAGCTGCCCCGCCTGCCCGCCGACGGGGGCGCGTCGTTGCCGCCCGAATGGGGCTGGAAGAACGACGCTGCGCGGCGTTCCGCCGTCGTGCTCCTCGGCCGCCGAGAGTTCCTGAAGGCGGCCGCGATCCTGTTCGCCGCGCTCGCGACGCCGGTCACCGGGGTGCGGCGCGCCATGGCACGGGCGCGCGGCGGCTTCTTCACCGCGCAGGAGTTCGCAACGTTGGAGGCGCTCTCGGACCGCATCATTCCCCCCGACCACGACCCCGGCGCGAAGGCGCTGGGCGCGGCGGCATACATCGAGGGTCTCCTGACGGCGTTCGACGACCCCGGCCGCGTGCCGCGCATCTTCGCGGGAGGCCCTTTCAGCAACCGGAACGTCTTCCCGGACACCCGCAAGGGCAAGCCCTCGCACAAGCGTCCGAAGAACGCCCTCAAGAACTTCATCCCGCCCACGCGCGTGCAGGAGCTCCGCTGGCGAGCCGAGCTCTTCGGGTCCGATCAGGTTCCCGGCGCCGACTTCAACGACGTCGCGCTCGGCGGGCCGCTCGTGGGGCTGCGTCGGATCTACCAGGACGGCCTCAAGAAGGTGGACGAGATGGCGACCGCGCTGAGTGGGAAGCCCTACGCCAAGCTCCCCCCCGACGAGCAGGACCGTCTGCTGGCCCTCTTCGACGCCGGCGCCTTCCAGCCCGACCCGCGCCGCGGCGGGATGACCTTCATCTCCCTCGTGATCGAGCACACGCTCGAGGGCTGCCTCGCGCTGCCGGAGTACGGCGGCAACCGGGGCCGACGGGGCTGGAAGATGCTCGGCCTCGAGGGCGACAGCCAACCGCTCGGCTACTCGATCTTCTCCAAGGCCAAGGACGGCTACAACGAGCGCCGCGGGCACCCCATGTCGACCGCCAATCCCGACGAGCTGCGACACGGTACACTCACGCCACGACCGATCTCGGCAGACGCCAACGCCATTCAGGATTCGATCGTCATGCTGAGTGGCCTGTTCGGGGAGTGAGGCGAGTCGATGGCGAGCGACGACGTTCTCG